>CAZSPO010000006.1:0-26346 GCA_964608775.1 uncultured Chthoniobacterales bacterium
CTCTCCCACTCGCTTACGACGCGTCTTCGCCTGGGCCATGTGGGGGGTGGCGGCTTATATTTTAGCCCGAACCCTGCTGAATTAAGCGGCATTGTCGGCAGTCATGTTCTCGTGAACACATTTTCTTCTTGATTCTTTCGGCAGACCGTGGCTTTTGACTCCCACATCCGGTGCCAACCCCCGGATCCTTTCAACCCACTGAATTCCCATGGCCAAAACCGACCTTTCCGAACCCGCTGAAGACAAGCTGCTTGCTGCCCGTAACAAAAATCTCGACATCGCCATCCAGCAGATTGCGAAAGATTTTGGCGAAGGGTCGATCATGCGGCTCGGCGCAAATTCCACGATCGACGTGGAATCCATTCCAACCGGCAATATCCTGATTGACCGGGCGCTTGGCACCGGGGGCGTGCCCCGAGGTCGGATCGTCGAGATTTTCGGCCCGGAATCTTCGGGTAAAACCACTTTGACCCTCACGGTCGTCGCAAAGGCACAAAAGCTCGGCGGCCTGGCGGCCTTCATCGACGTGGAGCATGCGTTGGATCCCCAATATGCGCGTAAACTTGGGGTGAATTTGGACGACCTTTTGGTGAGCCAACCAAGCTCGGGTGAAGAAGCTTTGCGGATTTGTGAAACGTTGGTTCGCAGCAACGCTTTGGATGTGATCGTGCTCGATTCCGTTGCGGCTTTGGTGACCCGCGCCGAATTGGAAGGGGAAATCGGGGATGCCGTCGTCGGAGCACAGGCCCGTTTGATGAGTGCAGCGCTGCGCAAACTGACCTCTTTAATTTCAAAAGCTCACACGGTGGTGATTTTTACCAATCAAATCCGTGAAAAGATCGGGGTCATGTTTGGAAGCCCCGAAACCACTCCTGGCGGTAAAGCACTCAAATTCTACTCCAGCGTGCGTATCGATATCCGACGGATTGGAGCCATTAAACAGACCGACGGAACAGTCATCGGCAACCGGACCAAAATCAAAGTAGTCAAGAACAAGGTGGCTCCTCCCTTCACAGAAGCGGAATTTGACATTATGTATAACGAGGGAATCTCAGCCGCTGGCTCGCTCCTGGACTTGGCTTTGGAATATGAGATTTTGGAAAAACGCGGTTCCTGGATCAGTTATGCTGGCAACCAACTCGCTCAGGGGCGGGACTCCGCGAAGGAAGCACTTCGCCAGGACGAGGTCCTTTACAAAGAGATTGAGGCCAAGGTTCTGGAAAAGATGGACGAGGCGAAATAGGGCCCGCTCTCTTTAACCGTTGCTGCATTGACTCCCTCAGCGGCGAGAGGATCTTTTTGGAAAAGGACAATCGCTTCCGTAACAGCCAACGCACTGGGTGCCTCCGTTTCTTGGGACCCTAATGGGGAAGTCAAAAACAGCACCACGAGGAACGTGGGAACAAATCCGGTGAAAGGCAGCTTAATCATGGGAGCTTTACCGTTTTTGTTTGGCAGCTTCCGGATTCTTAATCTGGAGCACGAGGTCATCCAACGTTTTGCGGGCGTTGTGAACGTAATTGTCTGTCCCATGCTCGAAGAGTACCACGAATGCGAACGTACAGACGATATAAACCAAGACCCAGAATAATTTGCCGAGCAGATCCATACTGGCACCAGGCTAACACCAAGGTTCGACGGGTCAATCGGAATCGAAAGAACAAGCAATCGGGACTCTTTACCCTAATGTTTCATAAAAACAGGAAGTGACTGCGCCGCAGATTTTTGTGTCGAGCGCGAAGTGAGGGCGGTCCGTATCCTTTGTGATACGTAACCGCCTGAACGACAAAGCTCTACGCAAAAAGATCAAGCAGACGCGACTGGTTTTCTCAAACATTGGGGTTTATGAGCCTTTTAAGGCTGCCGCTGAGTCATCGCCCGTCGAGCCGCGCCAAACGCGCCCGCCCAATCGGCCAGTTCCGGCCGAATGAGACGAAGTCGATGGCCGTTGGGGCGCCATTCAACTCGATCAAGGGCCTTTTCGAGCCCGTCCCAGAGGATCGGCCCAGCTTCCGCAATGCCTCCCCCTACAATAATCGCCTCGGGATCCAGCATATTTCCGATCGTCGCAATGCCGCAGGCCAAGGCATGCAAACTCTTGCCCCACATTTTAGCTGCTTCAGTATCTCCGTTTCGAACCGCCTCAAGAAGCTCCTTGGTATCAGTAAAACGACCGTCCGTCCGGTGCACGATCCCAAAGTTGCCAATAAAATCTTCAAAGACACCCGGTGTTCCAAAAATGCCAGGTGCGCCATGCAAATCAAGACAGGCATGGCCAAAATGGCCGGCTCGACCGAAATGCCCCTTCACCAGGCGACCATCAACCAGCATGGCTCCACCGACACCCGTGCCCAAAGTCAGCAAGGCCACATCGACCATTCCGCGGGCCGCCCCAATCCAGGCTTCACCCACCAACGCGGCGTGCGCGTCATTCAACACCGGGACCGGGAGCAAGGAGCCCAACGCTTTTCGGAAATCAAAGCCGACCACCTGCTGCATGCGCCCGACCATAAAGATCATCGCATGATCGTCCTTGGCAGCCACCCCGGGAGCGGCCACCCCGGCTGCGGCAGCGCTCACGCCAAAATCCGCTTCCCATTGTTTCAGAATGGTCCGGCATTCGACGGCAAAGGCAGGCTCCCCCTGCACTACCTCCCCATCTTGGGTGAGCGCTTCCGCATCCGCCAATCGACGGCCCTCAGGTGAAACAGCGATCGCTTTGATCCGAGTGCCACCAATGTCAAAGCCTGCGTAATACTCAACCATGCCGGGGGGGAGCGGGCGAACCATTCAGAAAATTTACGCTTCTCGCGCCAAGGCAATTTTCCCCGTGCGAGTCAGAGCCAAAATCCCGAAGTTTTCCATTAACAAAATGAATTTACTGACTTTTCCTTCATCACCCGTCACCTCGATCACCACGTTGCTATGTTGCACATCAACGATTTTCGCCCGGAAAATATCGCAAATTTGCATCACCTCCGAACGGGTTTCTGCCGTGGCATTGACCCGAAGGAGAACGAGCTCGCGAGCCACCGACTCCCCGTCCTCGAAGTCCTGGACCTCGATCACGTCGATCAGTTTTTTAAGCTGTTTGGTCACCTGCTCTAAAACCGTATCATCCCCCCGCACCACGATCGTCATGCGGGAAGCGCTCGGATCGAGCGTGGGGCCGACGTTCAGCGTATCGATATTGAAGCCTCGGCCGCTGAACATCCCCGCTATCCGGGTCAACACCCCGGAACGGTTCTCAACGAGGACGGATATGGTATGGCGCATGATTCGAGAAAAAGGAGCCGCACTTTGCGGTCCGGCCAAAGGGGCGTCAAACGGAAAAGCGCGCCTCTGGCTGACCGATGCGCTTCCCCGACGATTTGTTCACAGACGACTTGAAGATGAAAAGTTGAAATCAAGAAATTCCTTCTTCTTCTTAAGGAGACGAACAACTCGGTGATTATCCCGGCAACCTTGATGAGAGCAGGGTCCAGACGCTTCAAGAACCCGTTAACAAGATGCGAGTCATTGGGAAGAGATGGCGAGCAAACCGATGGGCCCCCGGTTGGTTCCCCTTCATTCTCTCTTATTCGCAGAGAGCTCCCAAAGTTTTTCACCGGGTGGTGAGCTGCGAAATTTATCGCTGGCTTTCGTCAGTAGGGAAGGAAGCGGCTCGCCCTCTCTCTTTTTTGACGTTAGGACTGATCAGATGCATCCCTTGTTCACTGCTGAATCGCTCCTTGATCTCACCCATCAACCCCTTTATCTCGAGCTCAATCCGGTGGCCCCTGCCTGGGACGTGCTCAGTCGGTTGCCTGAGCTTTGTGCAGCGATTGAGCCTAGGATGGATGGCCAAACCATGGGTGAACCGTGGATCGGGCCCAAAGTCTTTATTGGCACCGGCACGATCGTGGAACCGGGAGCCGTGATTAAAGGCCCGGCGTGGATTGGCGAGAACTGTGTGATTCGGACGGGCTGTTATATCCGGGAACAGGTCGTAGTTGGGAACGGTGTGATGCTTGGGAATTCGTGTGAGTTTAAGAATTGTGTCCTCTTTGATCATGCCGAGATTCCTCACTTTAATTATGTGGGGGATTCGGTGGTTGGCCACAAAGGGCACCTGGGAGCTGGCGTTATTCTTTCAAATGTCCGCCTGGATCGGCAGCAGGTGAAGGTGGCACTTCCCGATGGGAGCCGGGTTGAGACGGGTTTGCGAAAATTCGGAGCGATTATTGGCGACCACGCTGAAATCGGATGCAACGCGGTGCTCAACCCGGGGAGTGTGATTGGGCGCGATGCCGTGATCTATCCGGGCACGCCTTGGCAAGGGTATTTGGCCGAGCGCGGCCTGGTGCAATATCAGCCGACCGTTCGAGTCCGGACGCGCCCGTAAAGAGGTATCCCTCAATATTTCATCAAACAGGCCTTAATAAGACGGGTTCGGACGCTGGCTCGTCGGCAAACAATTCGTCCAACCAACGATCGAGTTCCCGTAAGAGATGTTCCTTTCCGAGGTCGTTGAAGGGTTCGTGAAGAAGATCCGCGAAATGGCAGTAGCGTTTTTTTGCCAACGGCAGTTGCTGGAAAAATTTCTTGGACCATTTTGGGGGGCAAATGCGGTCCTGACCGCCATGTGTCATTAGCAATTCCAAATTGCCTGCTAGCCGACCGCGGAGCAGCTTGGGGGCGGCTCGCAGGAGCATACGGAGGAGTGAGGCTGAAATACATCGGTGCACCAAAGGATCGCTGAGGGTTTCCGCAATGGCCTCGGGATCTCGCTTGCACCATTGCGTTCGAACGCGGCTTCGGATGGTGAGGGTTGGCCAGAGAAAGCCGGCCAGATGAATGAGGCTGCGGAGCACCAGGTTTCCATGTCGCCGGGCGTCGATGAGCGGGGAGCTGATCCAGGCGTAATCAAAAACACCGGGGCGTTCAGTCAGATAGTAAAGGCCGAGGAAACCGCCCATCGAATGACCGACAATGCCGATAGGAGCACCTGGAGGCAGGAGGGTCCGCAGATGGGTAACGGTTTCGTCGAGCAGAGTCAGAATCGTCTGCATGCGGTCGATGTGCCCCCGTGGGCCGTCGGACCGGCCATGGCCGGGCAGATCGATGCCGCAGCAGGCAACACCCCGTCGGACAAAGGCCGCGAGATGCCGATCATGCCGGGAAATATGATCACCGAGCCCGTGAATAACCAGCACGCCACTGCGGACAGGTTGATCGGGCAAAAGGGTGCGACGGAAGACGCGATGTCCTGTGGGAGATGATAAATGCCTTTCGAGAATCTGCATGATGCCCTGTTAACCGGAGGGGCAATGTGACGATTTTGTCACACAATTGCAAGGGGAAAGTTTGTTGCGACCAACTTTTTCCAGTTGGACACTCCCCCTTTCTCAAAATTCACATGGCCTTCGATCCGACCGAGTGTTCAGGTGCCGGCTTCTGCGATGATCGTTCGCGCCTTTTGCAAGGCGGCAGGGATGCCAACAGGAGCTTTTCCGGCCCCCCGCGCTTGTTCGGGTCGGCCCCCCCCTTTGCCGTCGACGAGCGGTGCAATTTGTTGGATCAGTTTGCCAACCGGACAGATTTTGGCGGCTGCGGAGCTGGCCGCAGCGGCGAGTGCTACCCCTCCATTTTGTCGTCCAACGAGGCAGATGATCCCGTCAAAACGGCTTTTCAGCTCGTCAACCACCGCCTGCAATGCGTCGCCATCCAGCTCTCCCAGATCGGCGACAATGGCTGACGCACTCCCCCTGCGGGTGGCTTCGGCGAGCAAAGCGGTCGCCCGCCCTACGGCTTCTCGTTGCCGCATGGCTTTGAGGGTTTTTTCGAGTTCCTTCTGATGGAGAAGCAAACTCTCTACTTTGTGTTCAAGCTCGTTCACGGGGCAATTGAGCTGTTTCGCCACGGTTTGAAGACGGTGGTGATCGAGCAGGGCGCGGTCGTAGCTTTCCAAACCCGCCACCGCTTCGATGCGGCGAATGCCGGCCGCGATGGCGCTCTCGGCTGTGATTCGAAAGAGCCCGAGCTCACCCGTCGCCCGGCTGTGCGTCCCGCCGCAAAGCTCCATGGAGTAACCATCGAGTGCTCCGGGTTCGCCCCCGATTTGCACAACGCGGACCCTCTCCCCATATTTATCGCCGAAAAATTGCATGATGTCCGGGCGGACCCTGACAGTTTCGTAAGGTATCTCAATCCAGGTGACCGGACGGTTTTCGAGGATGCGACGATTGACCAGGCGTTCGATTTCTGCGAGTTGGGCGGGAGAGAGAGGAGGGGCATTGAAATCGAAGGTCAATTTGTCGGCCCCGACGTGTGAACCTTTCTGGCTGACTTCTCCTCCTACGATTTCGTGCAAGGCCCAGTGAAGCAGGTGGGTGACCGTGTGGTGACGTTCGATTCGGCGGCGACGCTCGGTATCGAGGCGGAGGGTGAGGGTTTCGCCGGGTTCCGGGGCTTCCTCTGTATCAAGGAAATGGAGCCAGGTTTGGCCGCTTTTGCGGGTGTCCGCGACGGCCCAGAGACTCCCGCCGTCGGAAAGCGTACCGGTGTCACCGATTTGGCCACCCATGGCTGCGTAGGCGACGGTTTGGTCGAGGACAACGACGGTTGATCCGTCAACCTCGAGGATTTCTTGCACCGTTGCCTCGGTCGTATCGGAGTCGAAACCGAGGAACCGGGTCGGCGGCAGGTCGCCGAGTTGAGAGAGTTCGATCACCGAACGTTTTTGAGCGGCTCGGGCCTGGGCTTTTTGGGCGGCCATGAGCTGTTCGAAGCCCTCTAAGTCGATTAGGAGACCCCGTTCCCGGGCCATCAACTGAGTGAGGTCAAGTGGGAACCCTTGTTCATCGTAGAGGCGGAAGGCGACCTCCCCTCGGATGGGTGGAAGGGAGGCGGGCGACCATCCGGGCGTCTGGCGAGAGGCCCAGGTGGTGACGGCTTCCCATTCGGTCGAGCCGATTGCAGCGACTTGGGTTGCGATTGATTCGGGGCTGGCTTTCGGAGCGCAATGAGCGATCACGGCTTGGGCGAGATGGCGGTTGAAGATTTCGATCCCTTTGTCGAGCGTGCGATTGAAAGCCTCTTCCTCGCGCTGCAGCACTTCGCGGATGTGGGTGCGTTGGCGGACCAGTTCGGGGAAAACGTCCCCCAGGGTGTTCACCACGACATCGACAAGTTCAAAGAAGAAGGGCTTGTGCAGTCCGAGGGTGCGCCCGTAGCGAACTGCCCGGCGAAGAATCCGGCGAAGAACATAATGCCGGTCGCTGTTCCCTGGTAAAATCCCATCGGCGATGGCGCAGGAGAGCGTGCGGATGTGATCGGCGATGACACGAAATGCGATATCGACTTGTTCCTGGGGGGTGTGATCGGTCCGGCCCACCTCGGGTAGGGTGCTGGTGTAGGATTGGCCAGAGAGGCGTTCGATTTCGGCGAAGAACGGTTGGAAGAGGTCGGTTTCATAATTGGAAACCCGCGCGTGAGTGAAATCGTGAAAATATTTCGTCCCCTGGATGATCGAACAGACCCGTTCGAAGCCCATGCCCGTATCGACATGACGAGCGGGCAGAGGGGTAAAGGTGCCGTCCGGGTTGGCATTGAACTGAATGAAAACCAGGTTCCAAACTTCGATACATTCCGCCGTGCCGCGATTGACGAGGACGCCACGGGTGTCGCCGCTGGGGGTGAGATCGAAATGGAGTTCCGAACAGGGTCCGCAGGGTCCGGTCTCTCCCATCATCCAAAAATTATCTTGTTTATTGCCCGAGACGATATGGATGGAGGGATCCAAGCCCGCAGCTTGGAAGTGAGCGGCCCAAAGGTCCCAGGCTTCCTGGTCCCGTTCTGCGGGATCTCCCTGGTCCGGTTGGTAGACGGTGGCATAAAGCCGACTGGGCGGAAAACCCCAACGGCCCACGAGGAGTTCCCAAGCCCATTGGATGGCCTCGGCTTTGAAATAATCGCCAAAGGACCAGTTGCCGAGCATTTCAAAAAACGTTTGGTGATAGGTATCGAGTCCGACGTCGTCCAGGTCATTGTGTTTGCCTCCGGCCCGGATGCATTTTTGCGTGTCGGTAGCCCGCCGGTCGGCTGCGGGACGGGCTCCGGCCCATTTTGTTACGTCAGGTTGGCGTTCCCCGAGGAAGAAAGGGACGAATTGATTCATCCCGGCGTTGGTAAAGAGCAGGTTGGGAGCGTCCGGTCGCAGGGAGCTGGAAGGGACGATCGTATGCTGCTTTTCGTGGAAGAAATCGAGGAAGGACTGGCGGATCTCGGCGGACGTCATGATGGAAAGGCCAAGGTGCGGGGGGTAGCCGGGCTTTTCAAGCGCGGAACCGCTCATGCTCTAGCCCACCGTCTCATAAAAACAGGAAGGGGTTGCTCCGCAGACTTTTGGGCAGGGCGCGAAAATCAGGCGGGTGCGTCATCGTTTCGTGCAAAATCGAAGGGCCAGCATTTTGCCCGCTCCCTATCGCTCAAACGGAGATGCGACCTTTCTGTCGCGCGAGGGAGATGAGACGGCTTGACATCCGGCGATCAGGGCGGCACCGAACATCAGGTTAAACCTCAGATTTTCTCATGCCCATCTACGAATTTTACTCTTCGCGCACGAACAAGATTTATAGCTTTTTCGCCCGTTCAATGGCCCTTCGCGATCGGGTGCCCAGGTGTCCGGATGATAAGGAGGCACCGATGGAGCGGTTGGTTTCCGCTTTCGCAATCACGGGGCGTCACAAAAGGGAGCAGCCTGAAGGGGACGGCTTGCACGATGACGATTTTGAGAATTTTGAGGACTTGGAGAATCACCCTGCCTTTCGCGAGGTGGAACGGAGCCTCGCCGGGATGGATGAGAACAACCCGGACCCCCGCCAACTGGGGCACGTCATGCGGAAGATGAGCGAAATGATGGGTGGGAAAGTGCCGGATGCGATGCGGGAGATGATTGGGCGATTGGAAGCCGGCGAAGATCCCGATGCGCTCGAGGAAAAATTTGGCGACGCCTTGGAGGGGATGGATGAGGAGTTTGGCGACGGCTTCAGCGACGAATTTAAAAAATTGAAGTCGAAAGTGTTGGGCCGACGCCGGAGTCCGGTTCGCGACCCCAAGCTTTATGAGTTGGCCGATTTCTTAGATTGAACCCCACTGGTTCATAAAAGCAGAAAGTGATGGCGCCCTTACACGACGCCGCGAAAATCGGTAGGGACCTCTACCGGTTTTTCTTTTTTCTGCAGAGCCCGACGCAGCTTCGAAAGCGCGATGTTTTGCAGTTGCCGAATGCGTTCGCGGGTGACTCCAAATTTGCGTCCCACTTCTTCCAGAGTCTTGGGACGACCGCCATCGAGACCGAACCGGGAGTAAATGATTTTCCGTTCGCGCTCATCGAGAACGTCGAGGAGTCCATCCACTTCATTCTTCAGATTCTTATCGCGAAGCAACTCGAAAGGCGTTTGAGCCTCTTCGTCCCCAACGATTTCTCCGAATTCGGTGGAGTCATCATCGCTGATCGGGGCGTCGAGGGAGGCGGGACGAATAGCCACCGTTTTGAGTTGGGAAACTTTGCTGGTGGAGAGCCCAATCTCTTCGGCAAGCTCATCGTCGGTCGGTTCGCGTCCCAACTCTTCACTCATTTGGAGAGAGACCCGGCGCATCTTGCTGATTTTATCGACGAGATGGACCGGCAACCGAATCGTTTTCGACTGGTTCGCCAAGGCGCGTTTGATTGATTGTTTGATCCACCAGGCTGCGTAGGTGCTGAGTTTGCCACCTTTGGCCGGGTCGAAACGTTCCACCGCCTTCATCAGGCCAATATTGCCCTCCGAGATAAGGTCGAGCAGGGGGAGACCCAGGTTGGCATAATCGTGGGCAATTTTGACGACCAACCGGAGGTTGGCACGAATCATTTTAGCGCGTGCCTCCTTGTCCCCAATCTTAATGAGGGCTGCGAGCTCGATCTCGTCCTGGGGAGTGAGCAAGGGGATTTGCCCAATTTCCCGGAGATAAATTTTGATACCGCTTTCTGTGTCTTCTGCTGCCATTGGAAAAATCCTCAATTGCGTTTACGCGTGGAGAGGCTCTATTTAATGTTACGTGTGCTACGCAATTTTCGATTGCATAATGCCCGAGGGTTGGTGGGGCGTCCTAGAGGGGCGTGAAAGGACGTGAAGGAGGACGTGAAGGGGCGTGTGAAAGTTAGATTTGAGTCAGTTTGACAGGGGGCGAGTCGATTTTGTTCAAGCTGCAATTCCGAATTTTGGCGAAATCGTTACAATGCCGACTCTGGCGGAGGCGTCAAGGTGCTTTATGTTTGGTATTCGCATCGTAAGTCTTCTGCGGATGCATAACGGATCGAGCTGAGCCATGTCGGGACATCTGGCCCTTTTCATGGAAAGCCTTGAGGCTTTTCACAGGAGCGGGGATGGGACCTTTACCCCCTGTTTCATCAAAGCGGGAGGGCGTTGCACCGCCGTTTTCCCCGCACAGTTGCGCGAGGAGTGAGGCGGATTCTGGACCAAACCCCGACTTCCAAACCCCGACTTCCGCAGTCGTGGGGCGAAGTCCGACAGACTCCTAGACCCGGCGACGGCGTTTCAGACGGAGTTGGGCGAGGGATTTTTGGATGGCGGCCTGGACCATGGCGGCTTCTTCGGCGTCGATTTTGTCCCCTTCTTCCAGGGTTTTTTGGGCGCGATCCATCGCTTTCTGAACAGCATCTTCATCGATGTCGTTCTCTTCCACCGCCATATCCGTCAGCACCGCCACACGATCCTGGACCACCTCCGCGAAGCCTTCGCCGACAGCCAGATAGCTTTCCTTGCCAGCATTGCGAATGATGAGTTCGCCCGGCACAATTTTTGTCATCAACGGCGCGTGCTGGGGCAGAACCCCGAGTTCCCCGTCTGCCGAGGGCATCACCACTTCCTCGACTTGCGAGGAGAAGGTGACGCCTTCGGGAGTCACAATTTCGAGGAGCATGGTAGCCATGGGGAGGGAGAGGTTGGAGAGAGACTAAGGACGGTCAGTCATGAATCTGTTCGATGCCACCCTTCATGTAGAAATTTCCTTCCGGCACATCGTCGTGTTTGCCTTCGAGAATCTCTTTGAAACCACGGATCGTTTCCGTGATCGGAACATATTGCCCTGACATCCCGGTAAAGACTTCCGCCACATGGAACGGTTGGCTGAGGAACCGTTGGATTTTGCGTGCGCGGGAGACGGTCAGCTTGTCTTCGGGCGACAATTCATCCATCCCAAGAATGGCGATGATGTCCTGCAAATCTTTGTATCGTTGAAGGACGACCTGAAGGCCGCGGGCCACTTTGTAATGTTCTTCCCCGACGAATTCAGGGGCCAACGCCTTAGAGGTCGAGGCCAACGGATCGACGGCAGGATAGATCCCGAGTTCAGCGATCGACCGTTCCAACACAATCGTTGAGTCGAGGTGGGCAAAGGTATTGGCGGGGGCGGGGTCGGTGAGGTCATCAGCCGGCACATAGACCGCTTGAAATGAGGTGACCGAGCCTTTGAGGGTCGAGGTGATGCGTTCCTGCAAGTCACCCATTTCTGCGGAAAGCGTCGGCTGATAACCGACCGCCGACGGCGTCCGGCCTAGGAGCGCGGAGACTTCTGCCCCGGCCTGGGAGAAGCGGAAGATATTATCGACGAAGAGGAGGACGTCCTGATTTTTTTCGTCCCGGAAATATTCCGCCATGGAGAGGGCGGAGAGGGCGACGCGGAGACGGGCCCCGGGCGGCTCGTTCATCTGGCCGTAAACGAGGGCGACTTTTGAATCTTCGATTTTGTCGAGCTTGATGACCCCGGCTTCAGCCATTTCGTGGTAGAGATCGTTTCCTTCCCGGGTGCGTTCGCCAACTCCCGCGAAGACGGAATAGCCGCCGTGCCCTTTGGCGATGTTGTTAATCAACTCCATGATCACCACCGTCTTGCCGACCCCGGCCCCCCCGAATGCGCCGACTTTTCCCCCCTTAGCGAATGGCGCAATGAGGTCGATGACCTTGATGCCGGTCTCCAAAATGGTGGCCTGCGTATCTTGATCGATCAGCGGCGGGGCTTTGCGGTGGATCGGGTAACGCTTGGTGAAATTGACCGGGCCGCGCTCATCCACCGCGTCACCG
This sequence comes from uncultured Chthoniobacterales bacterium, assembly GCA_964608775.1. Lineage (GTDB taxonomy): Bacteria > Verrucomicrobiota > Verrucomicrobiia > Chthoniobacterales > CAZSPO01 > CAZSPO01. Next base: position 12,126 of record CAZSPO010000006.1, read on the forward strand.
GTGACATTGAAGACCCGCCCGAGGATCCCTTCCCCCACGGGGACAGAGATGGGAGCGCCGGTATCGGACACCTTCATGCCCCGCTTCAGACCGTCTGTCGTCGACATGGCGATGGCTCGGACACAATGGTCACCCAGGTGTTGCTGGGTTTCGAGGACCAGCTTGTGGGGGTGGCCATTGACTTCGAATTCGATTTCGAGGGCGTCGTAGATTTTGGGGATGGCGGCTGAGGCCGAAAAATCGACGTCGACAACCGGTCCGATGACTTGTGCGATAGTTCCCGTGTTCATGGGCATGAGGCGTAGGGCGTAGGGCGTGGGGGCAGATCAGCCGGAGATGGCGGATTGCGCGGTGGTGATTTCGAGGAGTTCGGTGGTAATGGCGGCTTGGCGCACTTGGTTATATTCGAGCGTTAAATCTTTCACCATCTGCTTGGCGTTGTCGGTCGCCGATTTCATCGCGACCATTCGCGCACTGTGTTCGCAGGCACGGGAATCGAGCAGCATCGAATAAAAGCTATAGTTCACGAAGAAAGGGAGGAGATCGTCGAGCACCTGGGCGGGGCTTGGTTCGAAAATGTAACCAAACCCATTTGCTTCAGGCGAATCCGCTGCTATTTCCTCGGTTTCGGCGGAAAAAATTTGCAGACGGGCCGGATCGATCGGGAGCAGCTGCTCAACCACGGGGCGTTGCGTGAGGGTGTTGACAAAATTAGCATGGGCCACATGGACGTGGTCGACGCTTCCTTCGACAAATTGTTCCGTGGCCCAAACGGCGATCCGTTTCGCATCCAGATAGGTCGGGCTGTCGTGTAGCTCGAATTGCGCGTAAAGATCGCGCTTGGTGCGGGTCAAAAATTGAGCGCCCTTACGACCGAGCGAGACAAACCGGGTGCGGTCCGCATTGAGCGTTAGCACCTCGCGAAACAGGTTGGTGTTTAACCCGCCGCAAAGCCCTTTGTCGGTCGAAATGAGAATCACCAAATCTTTGCCAGAAGGCTCTTGAGCCGGGCTAAGAAGGGGGTGGCTGCTGAGGTCGACTTTGCCTCGGAGCGATTCCAAGATTTTAGCCAGCAACGAGAAGAATGGGCGCCCGTTCAGAGCCAGTTGTTGAGCCCGCCGCATTTTTGACGCGGCGACCATCTGCATCGCTCGGGTGATCTGCGCCGTGTTTTTGATCGACTTGATCCGGCGGCGAATATCGCGGGTGCTGGCCATGCGGGAGGGTGGAGAAAGAGGTGGCGAGTGAGAGGGTGGCGTTTACTGGGCAAACCCGGAGACACATTCGTCAAACGCTTCCCCGAGTTGTTTTTCGAGATCGGCGTCAAGCGCCTTCTTTTCCCCGACGGCTGTCAGGAGAGCCGCTTTCCGGCTGGTGAAGAAATCGGCGGCATGCAAACGGAAATCGCCCACTTTATCGACGGCGATGGAGTCAAACTTAGCGTTTTTCATTCCCCACAGCAGGACGGCCATCACTTCCACGGAATAGGGATTGTATTGTTGTTGTTTGAAGAGTTCGACAATTCGTTGACCACGATCAAGTTGCGCCTTGGTTTTAGCGTCCAGATCGGAACCGAACTGGGCGAAGGCCGCCAACTCGCGGAACTGGGCCAGGTCGAGCTTGATCGTGCCCGCCACCTGTTTCATCGCCTTGATTTGGGCGGCTGAACCGACGCGGCTGACTGAGAGACCAACCGAAATCGCGGGTCGCACCCCTTGATAAAAGAGGTCGGTTTCCAGGTAGATCTGGCCGTCCGTGATCGAAATCACATTGGTGGGAATGTAAGCCGAAACATCGCCTGCTTGCGTTTCAATAATCGGGAGCGCGGTCAAGGAACCGCCGCCGGCGGCTTCGCTGAGCCGGGCACTCCGTTCGAGGAGACGGCTGTGGAGATAAAAGACATCCCCCGGATAGGCTTCACGCCCGGAGGGTCGGCGCAATACCAGCGAGACTTGGCGGTAAGCGACGGCTTGCTTGGAGAGATCATCGTAAATGATCAGGGCGTCCATGCCGTTATCCATAAACCATTCGCCCATGGCAGCTCCGGCGAAGGGGGCGAGGTATTGGTTGGAAGCGCTTTCCGAAGCCGGCGACGAAACGACGATTGTGTAAGGCATCGCCCCGGCTTCTTCCAACGTCGTGATGACCCGGGCCACGTTGGCATTTTTCTGGCCGATCGCCACGTAGATGCAATAGAGCGGGCGATAATCGGGGGTGCCTGCGGCTTCTGCGGCCCGGTTTGCGCGCGCTTGAGAAATGATGGTATCAACCGCGATGGTCGTCTTGCCGGTGGCCCGGTCGCCGATGATCAGCTCACGCTGGCCGCGCCCAATCGGCACCATGGCGTCAATGGCCATAATGCCGGTCTGCACCGGTTGGCTGACGCTTTTGCGTTTGATGATGCCGGGAGCGATTTTTTCGACTGGATAGGAGACGTCGCTTTTAATCGGGCCCTTGCCATCGATGGGTTGGCCGAGCGTATTAACCACGCGCCCGAGGAGGCCTTTGCCGACCGGCACTTCCAGGAGCCGTCCGGTGGTCTTCACTTCGTCCCCTTCTGAAATGCCGGTAAAATCGCCGAGCACAACGGCTCCGACCTCGTTTTCTTCCAGGTTGAGCGCGAGCCCGAAGATGCCTCCGGGGAATTCGAGCATTTCGTTCAGCATCGCATCGCTTAACCCTTCGATTTTCGCGACGCCATCGGCGATTTGGCGGACGGTGCCGACGTTGGTGCGGGTGGCGACGGTTTTCAGACCGGCGATCTTGCTTTCAATATCTTCTAGGATGCTGCTCATGAGTTTTCCGTGGGTGGGCAACGGGGGGTGAAATCGGGCGAGGGATTGCGAAAGGGTTGCGAAAGGGGTTGCGAAAGAGATTCAGAGAGAAAGAGGAGGGTTCAGGCGGCAAACGATTCTTGAAGATGATCGAGGCGGCTGCGGATGCTGCCGTCCCAGACGTCGCTCCCAATTTGAATGCGAAGCCCGGCAATTAGGGCGGGGTTGGTGCGAAATTCGAAGGTTAAATCTTCCCCGTGCCGCGCCTTCAAGCCGGCTTGGATTTTAGCACTGGTCGCTTGGTCCAATGCCGTGGCCGACTCCACCACGGCATGACGACGGGCTAATTCCATGCGAACAAGATCGCGGAACAGCTCCAAAATACCACGGTAACCGCGCGGCTTTTCGGCAATCACGGTCTCCACCGCATGACGCACCCGTGCATCATCCAAATGGCCATTCACCAAGCAGAGGCGCAACATCTGGCGGGCGGTGCGACGGGCTTCTTTGGTGATTTTCATGACGACAGGAGCGGGGGGCGCATTAAGCGGCGGCTTGGCTGGCGGCCTCTTCGCTGATCCGTTTTTGATCTTCGGCCGTCAGCACCTTGCCGGTGACTTTGGCGGTCGTATCGACGACCAAGCGACCGAGATCGCGACGGAGTTCGCTAGACATTTTTTCGTGCTCCAGCTCCATGGCTTCCTGGGCTTTGGCCACGATGCGTTCCGCTTCGAGGATGGCTTCTTGCTTTTTGCGTTCGGCGAGGGAGGCCCCGCTTTCTTTGGCCTCGTCGATCAGCTTCTGGGCGTCGGCATTGGCTTTATGCAAAATGTCTTGGTATTTCCGTTCGGCTTCGGCGAGCCGATCCTTCATCTCATCGACGGACCGCTCAGCTTTCTCAATGCGCAAACGGCGTTCCTCCAGCATGGTGATCACCGGTTTAAAAGCGAATTTGCTTAGAACGATGTAAACGATCAGAAAAAGAATGATTTGGGCCAAGAATTTTGGCCATTGCACTCCGAACTGGTTCAGGATTTCGGTCAGGCTTTCCATGACGAGAGACGGAAGGGGACTGAACCGCCGGACTCCAGGGAGACCGGCGGTTCGCCCAGATGACTTAGTATTTTTGGAACGCCATGATCAACGCGTAAATGGCGATCGCCTCGGCGAGCGCCATCGCGATGATGCCGAGGGTCAACACTTTCCCGAAGGAACCGGGGTTGCGACCAATGGCTTCCACAGCTTTTGCCCCGATCATTCCGATGGCCAATGCGGCGAAGGAACCGGCGAGGGCCAGGGTGATAGAACCGTTGATGCCGGGAAAAACGGTTTCGGCACCCTCGGCGGCGAGGAGGATAGGCAGGATGTTAAACATGATGACTGGTGTTGGTTTGGGTTGGGTTCACCGCCGCCCACACGCTTGTTGGCAATGGTCCCGGCGGGGAAAGGGTTTCGGAGAAAGCAGAAAAATCAGTGGGCGCTATGGGGCTCGTCGTTGTGATTGTGCTGGTGATGTTTGTGGCCGTGCCCAGGGTTTTCTTCTTCGTCGTGCGCGGTGACAAGCTGGATATAAACCGCGCAGAGCAAGGTGAAGACGAGCGCTTGCAGGAGGCCAATGAGCAGTTCTAGAAAATAAAAGGGCAACGGGAAAAGCACCGCACCGATATAATTGAAAGGGGCCGGGAGGCCGTCGCCCAGGAACAACATGGCGTGCAGAAGATTTTCCCCTGCAAACACGTTCCCGTAGAGACGGAGCGAAAGCGACACAGGGCGGAAGGCAATCGAGATCACTTCAATCAGACCCACGAAGATAAAAATTGGCAGGAGCCCGAGGGCCATGGCTCCTTTGACGCCCCCTTTGGGTCCGAAAGTATGCACGATGAGGCCCCCCACCCCGAGCTCGCGGAAAGCCCACCAGAACCAGAGCGCAAAAAAGACCATCGCCATCGCGAGGGTCATATTGAGATCCGCAGTGGCAGGACGAAGCAACGGCAGCTCAACATATTCAATGCCGAGCAGGGGACCGGTGACATCGCCAAACCCAATGGTGCCCACCCCAGGAACGAGCCCAAACCAGTTCGCAAACAGAATGAAGAGAAAGAGCGTGGCGAGCAGGGGAAAGCATTTGGCCACCATGTGACGCCCGACGATTTGCTCGGTGCCGTTGTAGAGAGCCTCGACCAAGGTTTCAAATGCGTTGGAAAGCCCCGTCGGCACCCGCGAACGACTCGCGGCGGCCGTGCGACAAACAAATAGGACGAACGCCGCCACGATCACGGCGACCAAGGTCGAATTTGTCAGCCACTCCAACTCATTCAACAGCCCTTCCGCCCCCATCGTCACGGCGAGAGGCGGGCTGGAAAGTAGGGGAGTGAAACCGGAAAACATGGCGGGGCGAGGCGGTTGCGGAAGCGGGAAACCTTGCGGGAGCGATCAAACAAGCGGGCGTTCACTCTGGCAAGCGGGAATTTGTGAAATTTTTCACAAGCAGCACCCAGCATGAGGAAGCCGAGGGGGTGGGAGGGAAGAATGGCTATCTTTCCGCGAAGGATATCGACGAGGAGCGGCTCCTGCCTCATGGCTGAGTCCTGCAAGCCTGGGTGATTTTCAAACGGTGCGAGCCGCATAGCTTGGGGGTTGGTGAGGCTGATTCCTTGGAATGGCGCGGCGTGATTTCCGGCTTCTCCGCCGTTGGGGTTTCAAGGTAATGCCTTTGCGGCAATCCCTTTCTTCTCTCACCATGTCCGATTCTCCCTTGATTCACTCTCTGCTCGCCCAGCTTACGTTGGAGGAAAAAATTGCTCTGACCCATGGCCGCTTTCTCTCGGGGGGCGTGCCTCGCCTTGGGATTCCTCCTCTGGAAGCAGCGGACGGGCCTGTGGGGATTCGATTGATGGGGATCGAGCCAGTGAAAAAGCAGGGGGCTGCAGATGATGAGGTCGAGACCGGTCCGCTCAATGAAAAACCGTTGCCGCCCAAAACCACGGCGCTCCCTGCCACGCTGTTGCTGGCCGCCACATGGGACAAACAGGCCGCGTATGATTATGCCGCAATTATCGCGTCGGAAATGCTGGCCTTGGGCAAACATCTGCTGCTCGCCCCAGGAATCAACCTCATGCGGGACCCGCGGGGAGGGAGAAATTTTGAGTATTTTGGTGAGGACCCCTGTCTCACGGGCGAGATGGCGATCGGATATGTGCGCGGGCTGCAGGACCACGCCGTGGGAGCCAACCTAAAACATTTTGTTGCTAACGAATGCGATGTTGACCGGCATTACACCAGTTCGGTGGTCGATACGCGCACCTTGCGGGAACTCTATATTTATCCGTTTGAACGGGCGATTCGAGAAGGGGGTGCCTGGTCGGTCATGACCGGAAATAATCTCGTGAATGGGACGCACGTTGCCGAATCGGTCCCCTTGCTGCGTGGTTGTCTAAGGGAGGCGCTGGGGTTCGAAGGGGTAATTCTCACCGACTGGCGAGGCGCTTATCGGGCGGCGGAATCGGCCAGGGCCACGCTCGATATGACCACCGGTTTTTGTGATTATGTTTATGGAGCGGACGGCCTGCGGCACTTGGTCGACGACGGCACCCTCCCGTTGTCGGGGCTCGACGCGATGGTGCGTCGCATTCTCGGATTATACCAACACTGTGGCTTACTAGAACCGAGTCGGCGACCGGCTGGCGGACTGGACCTGCCGGAGCATCGCCAACGCGCCCGCTCTTTGGCTGCGGACGGCATGGTTTTGTTGCGTAATCAAGTCGGCATTCTTCCCTTGGCTCCCGACACGCAGCTGGTGGTGACCGGGCCGGGGGCCGAGGAGGTGGAGGCCGGCACGGGGTCGGGTTTGGTGAATGGTGGCCTTGGCAACTGTTCCATTCTTGAAGGGTTACAAAATGCCCTCGGCAAAGGGATGGTTCGCCACCTGGAACCCGCCGAGATTGGCCCTGCGGAGCAGGCTGTCGTGGTCTATTGCGCCGTGGCTCCCCGGGGTGGGGAGGGAAAAGATTTGGATCAGATCGCCCTCGATCCGGAACAGGAAGAGACACTCCTTCGGCTCAGTGCACTCGGGCTGCGACTGGTCGTTTTGTTGCAAACCGGGTCTGCGGTGGATGTCACCGCATGGCACGAGAGGGTCGGTGCTTTGATGGTGGTATGGTATGCGGGGCAGGCCTGCGGAGAAGCGGTCTCGGACTTGTTGACCGGCAGGGTCACCCCATCCGGGAAGCTTCCGTGCACCTTTGGCAATCAGCTCGGTGATTATCCGTGTGCCCGGATGGAAAGCTGGCCAGCCCGGTTGATTTTAGACAAACACCCTGGCAGACCGGGGTTTAAACCCGAAGAACGCCGAGTGGTGCATGCGTTGGACGCCGAATACCGGGAGGCCGGGTTGATTGGATACCGATGGTTCGATGCGCAAGGGATTCCGCCGATTTACCCTTTCGGCTACGGATTGAGTTACACCACGTTTCAGCTCACCGAACCTCGCTGCGAGGAGACGGCTATCGGCTGGTGCTTTCAGTGCATCGTCACCAACACCGGGAGGTGCGCCGGGGCAGAAGTGGTTCAGCTCTATGTAACGGATGAAATCGCCAGTGTCACTCGGGCTCCCAAAGAGCTGCGGGTCTTTGAAAAAGTTTGGCTGGCTCCCGGAACGTCCACCCCGGTGAAAATGGCGTTGCGTCTCAGCGACCTAGCCTTTTTCGACGTCGCGACCGGCCGTTGGAAAGTGGAGGCAGGCCGCTTTGAGATTCAAGTCGGCACCTCCTCCCGTGACCGGGCTTTCCATCATCCGCTGGTGATTGACCGGGATCAATGGGTTGCTGCGCCGTGACATAGATCGAGTCATCAGGGGGTCAGTCAAATCATTTGGACAGAGGGGGGCTCCGTTGCCGGTTTTGTGCTAAATCTTTGACTGACCCCATCGCCGAAGGTCGGGGCAAAGCCGGGGAAGCCCCGTCCAGCTTCTTGAACTCAGCGTGTGAAAAAATCCGCGAGGCTTTGCATAATTTCATGTGCCTGCCCGTTAAAGAAGGGATGAACCTTTCCATTCTCGATCAAACTTTGTGCAAGCTTCAACTCATTGACCCCTCCACAACGCTTGAGTTTACCGGACGGATGTTGTGCCAAAATGTTCTGGTGAGCGGCGGAGTTGGCTCTGGAAAGACGAGCTCGATTATCAATCCGCTGCTGCGCGACACCATCGCCTATCGTGCCAAAGACCCCGTTGCGAAATGCGGCCTTTTCGTCTTTGACTCCAAAACCGATGGCACCACGGAGCGCGTGCTCAAGTGGGCGAATGACTATGGACGTGCCGAGGATGTCATCATCCTGGGGCCGGGCTCCTCGCACGGCTACGACCCTTTCGGAGGCGTCACGGAATTCGAGGAATCCGAGCTTGTTGCAGCGAAAATCCAGTCGGGCTTTGTCGATGATAAAGAGAATCAATATTTCTTCAGAACCGCTCATGCCGGCATCGATGCCGTGCTGACGATGCAGCTATTGGACACAGGCAGCCTTGAGCTTCAGAGCACGTTGCAATTTCTTTTTCAGGTCTTGGTTGCCACCCGGTCGAGTGCCCCGACTGACACTTCCTGGGATCGACTTGAAAAGATTCAGGTCGCCCTCCGCCAAAACAGAAATGCCATCGACGATCATGCCCGCCGCTCTTTTGAGATGCACCTACAGAATCTCATGAATTGGAAAAGTCTGGATGGCAAGACGCGCGGCATCCTCAACTCGGTGGTCGGCAATATGTTGGCTCCACTCACCAGCCACCGCATCCAGCCCTATTTTCCCTCGCACGGGCGCACCCGCGTTCGTATCGAAGAGATTGTGGATTCAGGCAAAATCCTCATTCTAAAAATCAACGCAGCGGCCAATGCCGACATCGCCTCGACACTTGGGCGAATGATCAAAGCCGATCTCTACCGTTCGATTCAGCAACGCCGATTTGGCCCTAAAGCCAATGATCGCCTCGTCGGCTTGTTTCTAGACGAATACCCGCTTGTCGCCAGCGGAAACGAACCGTTCTACGGAGATGTGCAAAACCTGCAAACGATGCGAGAAAAACGCGGGTTCGTCGTGGCGGCCACTCAAGGTTATGTGTCCCTCGTCAACGCCATCGGCCGATCCGCATGGGAAGGTTTGCGTATCAATTTAACGAATGTGATTTACCTGCGGAGCATCGAACCGGAGATCGAACGCCACGCCAGCACCGTGCTCGGTTTGCGGGAGGCTTGTGGTTCGGTTCGCGTCCGAGTCGATGCCAAGGACTCGACGCCCGGTGGAATGGACGTTGCCTCCTCGCATGAGCGCAAGTTCTCCGTCGATTCCGAATTGCCGATTGTCGCCCCTGGGATGCTGGCTCGTCTCGATGCCCACGAAGGGTTCTATCGCCTGGCCAACGGCCAGCAGTCGGAGTTCCCCGTCTTCTTTGCCCCCTGCTTCGAGCATGTGCCATTCGAAGCCCCGGCGATTTCCGTCTCGATGGTGCAAGAGGCCGGGCGAATCATTCGCGAGGTGCTTCATCCTGAGTGGGGTCGGAACTCCGAGGCGCAACCCGCTCCCTCCTTCACGCCCTTGCTTGAATCGCACGACAATCCCATTCCTCTTCCATTCATGGAGTGGCCATTAGCCTCTTTGTCAATTCCGTATGGAGTTTTAAGGAGCTTTATTTTCCCGCATACGCCCGCACTCATCGCGCTCTTTGAGCAGACAAGGCGTTGCCAGGGGAACCACGCAGCAAAAGATATGCCGCCTCCCCTCTATCGATCATTTTATGAGTTTCTCGAGGATGCCGCTACTCAGGGCGAGACATTCTCGGTCGCGGATATCCAGGGATTGGTGCCGCTCTTCCGGCGGGTGCGGAATTCTACCAAAACTTTCCTTTCGAGCCTTCGTAAGTTTCGCGCTGGCCCCTGGTCGTCCACCGAAGCCATCGGTGTCGCAGCGAAACGATTCTACCATCAGCTTGGGGTGCAAAAATCCCCCGCCATTTTCCCAGAAATCCCATTCACCGATTCTCGCTTCCTCGATGACCTTTTTCCTCCGCATGGTCGATCCATGCCTGAACATTGCTATGGTCAGCGGGGCGAGTTTTTCGCCCGCTTCTGGCATGCCCGTCAAGCAGCGCTCGGTCTCCCCGATCTCACGGATGCCATTTGGGAAAATGAATTTGTGATCCCGATTTTTATGGAACGCAAATCCCCGGTCGATCCTCTCCTCATGGCGACCGTTATCCTTTCCTTCCTCTGGTGCTTTTCTCCCGAGCCGTAATGGATAGCAGTGTCAGGCCCCCCCTCCCCTATCCCACGAACCGAGACGGGTTTTTATGCATGCTTCGGGTTACCCCCCCCCCCCTCGCATGCCTGATCGCGACGATTACCATGTGATGACATCATCGATGGCACCTGCGTCCGGGTCATCAATGACTCCATTCTCTCCCGGCGTCCATCCCACCACTGTCTTCCGAAGGTAATCGACATTGGGATATGGGAGCTTGGGTTTGCGCCCCAGGACATTGTCGTAATTGCTGTCGTAAGAGAATTGATATAACTGGCCCCAAGGATCTCAGTATCCTCCCTTCCCTCCGGACGAAGCATCCAGGCCATTTCGTTTCTGACCTTTCCTGGCGTCTTTCACGTTCACAAAAACAGTCAAACGTGGATTCTCTGCTTGGACAAGCGCTTCATATTGACCGTTCACATCGGCCATGAGGACGGCCATAAGCTTGGCTTGATCTTCTTCCGTCAAAATTTGCGTATCCAACAACTCCCCATCAGCGGGTGGCACAACAATCTGAGGATAACGGCCATACTCGACATGATACCCCTCAATGGCAGCCACCACCGCTCTTAGGTTGGTCTCAGCTTCTGTCTTCTTCGCCTTTTTCATGACTGCGCCAATCACCGGGAAAAGTAACCCGATTAAAATAGCAATAATGGTGATGACGACCAATAGCTCGACCAAGGTGAAAGCTTTCTCAGGGCGGAGAGGATAAGGAGGACAAAGATAGCGGGGGGAATTCATGGCTGGGACGAGGGTGAATGGTGAGACTTCTTAAAGAAGATTAATATTGCTCGAGTTGCCTTTTGTTTCAAGCAAATCCTGAACGAACCCGGTGTTCTTTGCATGCGACTTCGCGCAAGCGCGCGGGCCTGACTCATCGCACGCGTCCGCGAAAGGCAGCAGCCCGTTGCGTTGCGATCCAGCCCGGCAGGCTGCTGGGATGGGACAGAAACCCGCCCGACCAAGAGATACCGCTACGCGGTAATCATTCATGATCTGTGGTTGAAATGAAAAACCAAGTCAAGTCTAAAATCACAACTGACAAAACTAACAAACTAATAGAATCAATACCGGATGGGCTGAAAACCGATTTGGATTTTTCGCGACACGAAGCCATGTGTCAAGACATTTTCTTGAAAGTTAGCGGCCATGCTTCAGGGTTTTTCACCGCACCATTTCTGGATTGGCTCTCGGCCAAAGACTGGCTTGGAATGCAAATTCTCCTCGGTCAAATCACCAAAATTTCCCATTCTACGCGTATAGATGAGGCCGCTATTTTCAATAAAATCAAATGGTCTGGTGGGAAACCGATGGAGCTAACCTTGAAGGACGGGTGCCATTTGCATAAATTTCTGATCACGCTCGTCAACAATCGGATGCGCGATGTCGTGCGTAAAAATCAGCGGATCGTGATAGAGGCGGAACTTAAAGGAGACGATAGGAGAATAATCGAAAGATGGTCCGACTCTTGGGTCGGTGCGCATGAGATCGAGCGCCGCGATAGAATCGCCACGATCAAACGTCTTTTGCACGAAGCCTGCACGTCCGCAGACCAAACTCTTGAGGACAAGGTTTTCGCCCACTATTTGGAGCATTACGACACGATCACGCAAGCCCAGTTGGCCCGGATTTTTCAGATCAAACAATGCAAAGTCAGCCGCATTTTGTCCATGAAACGGGAGAAGTTGCGCAGCGCCTTGGAAAGGGAATTGGGAATCCGCTGGAAAAGAAAAGGTCGCAAACCCCGTCAAGCCACGCCGTCACCCGGTCCAAGCGGGCATTGCGCCCAAAGCACGCCCCCCATCATGGAGATGGGGTGAGCGGGGGAGCCGAATAGCCGTACTGAGCACAGCCTCAACACTACGCATCAATCCAATGCAGCCACCCTTGTGAAGGTCGCGGAGGAACCTTCCGGCAGCGGATTCGCTGTAACTACCTTGCCTTTTAATGCGCCCTTAATTGTATTGCGCAAGTCGGCGTGCGTGGCAGGTTTGCTGGTGCCCTTTACGAAATTCTGGATATTTTGAAGGTCGGACTGGATTTCGATTTCTGAAAACGGAGTACTAATGATCGAGGCAATAGCAGCGCTAATGGCTGCCAGTTCACCTTGTTCGGTGCTATCAGCCTGAATCTCGACATCACCCTTCGCAATCGTAGTGACCAAGCTTGCTTCTGCGTCATAGACGTCAAAGAGAGCTCTGGCGGAATTTTTGGCTTTGTCGTAGGAGGACTTTACTCGGATTAGTGGTTTCATAATGGTGAGATTCCAAATATCGGGCGCGGAGAGTTATGGTGAGGTTTTTGTTGATTGAGTTGCAAAAATTGCTTCATACAAACCTGTGAATGAATCTTCGCCTTGCTTTTGATTCGCTCGAGTGAGGACGTAACGCGAGCAGGATTCGCTGTATTTTTCACGGGTGCACCAATCTTGGATATCCGTTGGATACCAATCTGCCTTGAGCATATTTGCTCTTGGAGAAACAGCAATGAGATTATTTCCTGCTTGAATTTTATTATTTTCCCCAAGAACAATCGATGAAGGGACGAGGTGGTCAATGCTCGGTGGTTCATGCACATAGATGGCTCTTTTGGGTTCTGATTTTTCCTCCCACTTTTTGTTTTGGGAATTGAATTCGAAGTTAAGTTGGGTCGACTCCCGACGATGCAACAGTGGGTTTCCGGTCCACGGGCAATTCAGGATGCCTTCCATGTCATTACTGCAGCTGTTTGCCAAAACGAAGTCCCTAAGTGCAACACGCGTTTTCTGGGCAGCGGTATTCAAAGCATATATTCCAGTATAGTCAGTTGTGATCCCAAAAAAGCTTTTTTGTGCACTCTCTTTGTCCGTTTCATTCAGCCAGCAATCGCACATCCACCAAGGTCGCCATTTCCAGACGCTCTCGTTATTTTTCTCTTGGTGATTTTCGCCCCCGTTGCGATCTACTCCTTGGCAATCGACACCTCCGCCTTCCTGCACTTTTTTCACTTGGTAAAGTTCGCCTTCGATGTGATTCATTTTTTCCTTGTTTTCCGAAATTTGCCGAACTTGGATATGGAAGGGTTTCGAATCTTGGTTCACCTGATCGAGCGAGTTTTCATTGCTTTCATTCACAAGGATAACACTCGTCAGTGAAAGCCCCCACCTAGTGGGAAGAGTGATCTGCGCTGAAATTGATTCGGTTGTGCTTGCGTTCTTTGCAATGCCTACGGTCACGGTCACGGTCTCGGTCATGCCTTCAGGCGGAGTGAACTGGGTGGCTTGCAGTGCCTCCACTACGGCGAGGAAAGGCCATAAATTCTTTAGCTGAGCCTGCTCTGGAGTGTTCGTCTCGCCCTGCTCTGGTGTTTTCTTTTCGCTTTTGTTCTTGATCTTCCAAATATCCAGCGTGGGCGTTCTCTGCAAGCACATGGCATAATGATGCCCGGCTGCTTTTTATTTTCCAACTCCTATTTTTACTCTACGGACCGTGGGCGGGCTGCATCTACAGGGGTGGATACAGCAGCGCCCCACTTGCCCAATCCTTACCCCATTTCCAACTCGTCGAAATCATTCATCTCCTCGTATACCTTGATCGCGGCAGCTTGAATGACTGGCAATTGCCGGCTGAGGGTGGGCTGTGAAACATCTGATTTCGCGGCAATAGCGCTGCCGTTGAGACGTCCGTTCTTTTTGTAAGAATCCTCCTCGCCAGCATGTTCGAGCAGCCGTTCAAGCACCCGGCGGGCTGCGGCGGGCAGGTGGCTGGCGGCGTTTACCAAGCGGGCCAAAGTCGCTCTCTGCCGATTCGACCTGCGCAGAGCCTCCTCAGATTCCAGTTGGGTCTCAAACAGTTGCAGGCTGACCATGAGTTCCGTCGAAAACAGCCCCAGTTCATCGGCTTCATCGAAGCTGAAGTCCACCCCCAGTCGGCGAAAACGCTTGCGCCATTCATCCGCGCAACGGGAAATCACGACTACTGCACAAAAGCTGGTCCAATGGGATGCATCCGAAATTAAGCACTTTGTTTTCACGATTCGGAAGGCCGATTCCTGGGTGATTTCGTCTGGATCCAGCCCTTTGCGAAAAGCCCAGGCAGACGCGATGCGTTGGAGTTCGCGAAACGCAGGAACATGTTCCAAGATTTCTTTACCGGTCGCCGGGAACGTTGGGCCGGTAA
>CAZSPO010000007.1:0-23672 GCA_964608775.1 uncultured Chthoniobacterales bacterium
ATTGCTCGATGCTTGGAGCGGGGCGCTGGCTTATACCTTCCAGATTTACTTCGATTTCTCCGGTTACTCCGACATGGCGCTTGGGTTGGCCAGGATGTTCGGCATCCGGTTGCCCATGAATTTTTTCTCCCCTTACAAAGCGACCAGCATCATCGAATTCTGGCGGCGCTGGCATATCACCCTCTCCCGCTTCCTCCGCGACTACCTTTACATCCCGCTTGGAGGCAATCGCCGGGGGCCAGTGCGGCGTTATTTAAATTTGCTAGTCACGATGTTGTTAGGCGGGCTCTGGCACGGGGCGGGGTGGACCTTCGTGATTTGGGGGGGGTTACACGGCTTTTATCTTTGCTTGAACCACCTCTGGCGAGCCGTGGTGAAGCGGCACGACAAAATCATGGGGCCGCTGGCGCGAATGATCTGTGTCGGTATCACGTTTTTCGGGGTGGTGGTCGCCTGGGTCTTTTTTCGGGCTGAAGCAATGGAGCCCGCGACCCGCGTGCTCCGCGGAATGGCGGGTTTGAACCCGACCGGGGAGAGCGCAATCAACCCGCCCATCGCCTTTCTCTGGCTCGGTTTGCTGGCCCTGATTGTCTGGCTGTTGCCGAACGGGCTTCAAATTCTCAATCGCCAACAACCTTGTTACGAAGTGGAAGAAGAATCACGCGCACCGCTTCCCGCCTGGCAGGCTTGGCTCCGTTGGCATCCCACCCGGGTCTGGGCAGTGGGAATGGCCCTCGCCCTGGCTTACTGCATTCTTTCCCTGTCAAAGGTCAGCGAGTTTCTTTACTTCCAATTCTAATCACCATGTCGACGGTTGCGCAGCCCCGGTTGGAAGCGACAAGCCCGTCGGAGGCCGGAGCCTATCACGTTTACGCCCGACAACTGCTCGGGCTCTGCCTCCTGCTGATCGGGATCACGGCCGGGCTCAATATTTTGGTCGATCCCTATGATCTCTATGGGCTCAACCGTTTTGGGATGCACATCGGATTTGAACGGGATGCCAAACAGACCTGGATCCGTCGTCAACCGCACGACGCCGTCTTAATCGGATCGAGCAAACTCGATTTTGTCGATCCACGCACGTTAGAGGGCTTTACCTTTTTCAACGCTTCCATGGGCGGCGCGATGCCGGAGGAAATGCAGGAATTTATCCAACTTCATGTGAAAGAGGTGCGGGGAGTGGTCGCCGGGTTTGACTTTTTTATGTTCAACGAAAGCTGTTTTCCGATCCGTCCGAGCCTGAAACGGACGGCAGAGGACTATCTTTTTTCCTACCCGTTTAATCTCAAAGCCTTGGAATACTGTTGGCACACCGTCCGCCGCGGGCTGTTGGGGCGTGAACCGGTGATTCTCCCCTGGGGCCAGATGAACCCGGCAAAAACGGAGGAGAAAGATGCGACGGCGACCGATTACGATTACTCAGAGGGGATTCCCTATCTAGAACAACACCACTTTAAAGACTATCGTTTCTCGGAAAAACGGTTGGCGGCGTTGGAAAGTCTGAAAGCCGTGTTGGCGGAGCGGGGGATTCCGTTGGTGGTGATTTTGAATCCGATGAATGAAGCCATCCGCGCCCGGATTCGGGAGCGACCTGACTTGGAGCGGCAATACGAGCGCTTTAAGACGGAGATGCGGTCGGTTTTTCCCGATCTGCTCGATCTGACCGAAGGGCCTGCGGCGGCGAAAGCGGGCTTTTACAAACTCGACCCCCTCCATTTCCGACCCGAAACCGGCACCCGTTTTCTGAATGAGACGGTGATTCCCGAACTGAATAGCCGCCTGGAACCGACCCCATGAGCTGGATGAAGAAACAGCTTCGTTCCCTTTACAAACGGCGATTGCGCTGGTGGCCGGGCAGCAGTTTTTCCCGAAACCATCCGAGCCTCGCCCGGTGGCGCACCCGATTCCTTGAGTGGCTGGTCGGGGACCCAGTGCCGGTGCAAGGGTTGCGCATGCGGCTCGATTGGCCGGACTCGCTCGGGCTCCGGCGGAGTGAAATTTACGAGCCTCTGGAAACGGCCGTGGTGCTCGCCCTGATCCGTCCGGGAATGCAGGTGCTCGATCTCGGGGCGAATATCGGCTATTACACCCTCCTCATGGCGCGAGCCACCGGACCCGAGGGCCGGGTGTGGGCTTTCGAACCCGACCCGGACAATTACGCCCTCCTGACTGCCAACGTGGCGTTGAACGGTTTTTCTCATGTCACCGCCTTTCACGCCGCTGCCGCCGCTGCGCCGGGACGGCTGGCCTTGTATCGTTCCGCAGAGAACCGCGGGGACAACCGGATTTTTGACGATGGCGGCGGTGGCCACACCCCGATCGAGGTGGAGGCAAGCCCGGTCGACGCCCTACTCCCTTCGGGCACCCGGCTCGATTTGGTGAAAATGGATATCCAAGGTGCCGAGGCGCACGCTTTGGCCGGGATGACCCGTCTTTTGGCGAACTCGCCCGAGGTGGTGATTCTAACGGAATACTGGCCCGAAGCCATTCTCGGGGTCGGCAGCGATCCGGAGCGGTTTTTGACCAATCTCACCGCACTCGGCTTTCAGCTTTACCTGCTGGGCGAATCGCATGGTCGCCCGGCACCGCAGCCAACGGATCCTACCGTCCTGACCCGGGAACGGTGCCGGGGAGGCGTCAATTTACTCGCGAGCCGGACCCCGCTCGGAGCTGTCGACGGGTCACTCCGCCCATGAATGCTTGGTTCACTTTCCTCGGACACTTCGGCGTTTGGCTTTTGCTCGCCGGGCTCTTTTTTCTGCTTGGCTTCGGAGTGGCAGACCGGCTGCGGCGGGCGTGCGGTCTCTCCGTGCGCTGGGTGTTTCCGCTGGTTTGGTTAGTCAACGCGCTGGCGGGATACGGCCTATTTTTTGCTCACGTCGCCGGGCCACGTCCAGGAGGGGCGGCCGCTTGGGTGGTGATCGTCGCCCTGCTGGCGGCGACGGGGGCGACCTTGCGGCGGCGGATTCCCGTGCGGGGATGGCGGGTGCTGATGGGGATCAGCGGGATCTTAGTCGTTTTCGGCCTTTTTTATCTGGCCAATCTGGAGGGGGCCACTATCAGCGGTTGGCATATCGAACTGCCGGCCGCCCGCTATCTCGAATTCAAATTGCCGGGCGATAATGTGATCCCCTATCACACCGCCGTCTATCTATTGGAGGAACGGTGGGGAGAAGCATTGTTCAGTCACGAAAACCTCGCGGGCTGGCAATTGAGCGACCGTCCGCCGTTGCAAACCGGGATCTATCTGCTGGTCCGCCCCCTTGCGCGACTCTTTGGGGTGCCGGGCAGTCTGGCCTATCAATCGGTCGGCACGCTCTTGCAACTGGCCTGGCTCCCGGCGTTCTGGTTGTTAGCTGGGCGTTTCACCGATGCCCGGACGGCCGGGCGGATGTTATTCGCCGTGGCAGGATGTGGGATGATCGTCGTGAACATGACCTATGTTTGGCCCAAATTGTTAAGCGCCGGATTCGTCCTGTTGGCGATCGCCTTGCTACTGCGAGGAAGGCGACGGGCGATGCCCCGGTTGTTGTTGGCGGCGGCGGCATTCGGGTTGGCGCTGCTCTCGCACGGGGGAGCCCTCTTTACCGCTCCCGCATTCGGCCTCGCCTTCGTCACTCGCTGGAAACGTAAGTTGGCCCTGGGGATCGCCTCGGGCTTGGGGGTGGCCATCTTGGTGCTTGGTCCTTGGTCGGCCTTTC
This sequence comes from uncultured Chthoniobacterales bacterium, assembly GCA_964608775.1. Taxonomy (GTDB): domain Bacteria; phylum Verrucomicrobiota; class Verrucomicrobiia; order Chthoniobacterales; family CAZSPO01; genus CAZSPO01. Next base: position 3,702 of record CAZSPO010000007.1, read on the forward strand.
AGAAAACCGTGTTGCCGCCTGGGAACAACTTGGTGAAATGGCATTTGGCCGGCCAATTCTATCCGGATGAACGTTCGTTAAAGGAAGCGCTGGTCGAAGGTTACAGTCGGATCACCTGGCAGGAAGCGCTGGATCATCGGTGGCAGAACGTGCGGATGTTACTGGGCTGGCATGAGGTGCATCGCCCGGAATGGTATAATGCCGAGGCCTTTTACCGCTCGATCCGGCGGATGCTCTGGACCCTGCCATTACCGAGTGCAGGCGGGTTGTTGATTGGTCTGGCCGGGTGGATTTACGCCCTGTCGACCCGGCGTCGGCTCCCAGGCGCGAGGCGGCAGGCTGGCCCAAGTGAACTGGGTGTATGGGCGGGGGGCAGCCTGTTATTTTGGATCGCTTTGGTGTATGAAGGAGGGGAGGTCTTTATGCATCACGGCAGTTACGCGACCATGTTAATCGCCTATCTTTGGCTGCTGCTCGGGGCGCAGGCGGCTGGTCCCAAGTGGTTTGGCACTGCGGCGGTCGTGCAGGTGGGGTTATTCCTGCTCTTTTGGTGGTGGCCCGGCGGCACGGCTGCTCTGGCGGAAGGAGGGCACTTGGCCTGGGCACCGCTCGTGACCGCTCTCGGGGCGTATGCCTGGTTGGGGTGGCATTTTTGGAAACCTTGCATTCCGGAGGCGAGCCGATGAATGACCCAGGGATGATGGCCTATGCCCGAAGTTTGATGATCGGGACAGTCGGATTGCTCTTGGCAGTCGCGGTTTTCAACGCCGTTGTCGATCCCTATGGGGTGACCGGCTGGAATCGGTTGGGGATTTTCGAAGTGCGGGAACGGGAATACAAACATCGAGCGGTGCAAACCACGCCGCATGATGCGCTGCTGATTTCCCACAGCCGATTGTCCGCGCAAGATCCGCGGGTGTTGGAGGCTGCTGATTTTTTTAACCTAGCGGTCGGGGGCGGCAAGCTGGAGGAGCTCGACGTGATGTTGGACCGGGCTTTGGACGGTCAAAAGCTCGTGGTGCTTGGGTTGGACTACTGGATGTTCAACGGTCGGTATTGGCCGTGGGAAGCAGACCCGGCAAAACCGATCAATGTCCGCCGACTGTTCCAGCGGTATCTGCTGAGTTTTGATTATTTCTTGGACGCCATCGAAACCGTGCGAAAGGCGGTGTCGGGAGCGACGCCTGTGCTCCGACCGCCCGGTTATTTGGACGCTGAATTCTGGCGCAACCGCGGGGAGACCGATCCGGCTTTGGAAATGTCGGCGGTGAACTCCGTGGTTGACGCGTTTGTCTATGAGCCGCGGCGGATGGAAGTGCTGCGGCGAATGAAGGAGAAGCTCGGGCAACGCGGGGTGCAACTTCAGGTGTTTCTCCACCCCGAGAGCCCGTTATTGCGGGAAAAGCTAGAAAGCCCGGCGTTGCGAGAGGGTTACGCGGCGTGGAAAGCGGAGGTGCTGGCCCTGTTTCCCGATGCCGTCGATCTCACCGGCTCCCAGTATGCGGTAGCGGAGAATTACTATCGTTACGACCCGATTCATTACCGTCCCGAAGTGAGCACCGCGTTTTTAAACGAGGTGGTCTTGCCGCATGCCCGTGATGCCCGAAGCCATGTCACTCCGTAAGGCCACGACTCTCTCTCCGGTGATGCAGCGGTATGTCATCCTTTATCTGACATTGGTGTGCACCCTTCTCTTGCTGGCGGGGGCGGTGAACATTCTGGTGGATCCTTTCGGAATTTTCGACCTGAACCAACGCGGCATTTACACCGCTTCCGAGCGGGAACAACGGCAGGGGGCAGCCCCGAAACGATCATTTGACGCAGTGGTCTTGGCCAATAGCAAACTCTCCATGCAAGACCCAGGTCGGCTCGAGGGGTTCGATTGGTTTAACCTCTCAGCCAGCGGAGCCCGAGTGGAAGAGCTTACCGGTTTGCTCGATGTCTATGTCCATGACCAAGAGCTGGCCGTGCTCGGGATCGATTTCTGGATGTTCGACGAGGCCGGCACCCCCGTGCTCGGATCGTTTCGCCCCCAGAGCGCCCGGCGGATCTTGGAACGCTATGTTTTCAATGGCACAACTCTCTGGCGCTCGTTCGAGACGTTGCACGGCTGGTGGACGAATGAACCGCCTCTTTCCCTCCCCGGCGGATTCAGCAACAAGGAACTAGCTGCCCGCATTGAGCGCGAAGCGCCCCAACGAAATTTCCAACCTTCCTTCGAACAATTCCGCCAGACTTTTGCCCGCGGCTTTGTCCTCTCTGAAGCCCGGCTCGCGGCCCTTCGCACAATCCGGGATACCATGGAGAGTCGCGGCGTGGAACTGGTGGTCTTTCTTCATCCGCAAAACCGGCTGATGCGCGACCTAATGGACGCCCCGGAATTCCGGGAGGCGGCCGCCCGGTTTGAACAGGAAATTCGCGCCATTTTTCCAGACCTCATCGATTTGACCGATTCCGTTTACAGCGAAGACCAAGCCTTCTTTCTCACCGACCCAATCCACTACACGCCACAGGTGAGCACGGACTTCTTAAATCGCGAGGTTATTCCCCGCTCCCGCCGGTATCAGGAGCGGCTCGAGTCCGACCTCGACCGGAAACGCTGAAATCAGCGCGGCCCCTCATTGGCGGGAGCGCGGGCTTCGGCCGTGACCTTGGGTGGGCCGGGCATCGGACGGTAAAGCATCACCATGGCCCCGCCTACTGCCACCAGGAGAATCCCAAGAACGAAGGGCCACTTGATCGCGGCCCAGCCCCCAGCCGGAGGATGCACAAGCGTGGCCAGCACGGCGTTCACAATCGGAGCCCCTCCGAACACAATCGCCATCACCACGGCAGGTGAGCCTTTCGCTCCGAACGCTAGAATCACGCCGAACGCTCCGATGGCACCCGCCGTGCCTGCGACGAGTGACCAGGCAAAGCCGCGTCCGCTAAAACTCCAATCCGCTTTGTGGAAGAGTAGCAGGGCGGCAGGAGCCAATACCGCAATGAGAAAATAGGCTAGGCCGACCACGAGAAACGCTTTGAGCCGTCCGTTCGCCGGGTCGCCCATCGCCATTTGTCCCGTGTGCAACAGGACCCCATACATTCCCCACATCGCCACCGTGAGCATTGCAAACCAGAACCAAGTCATCTTTTTTTTCTCCTTCATAAGGTTAAAAACCGAGGGCGACCGCCGCTGCCGCTTCGAGGGGCGCGAAAGCTTCCGCCACCGCCTCGGGCAGGGCTGCCGCCCGCATTCCGTCGTCGTGAGCGGTCACACAGACCGCCGTGATCCCTCCCCGAGCACAAAGGAGCCGTTCGCCTTCTACCCGGTGAATCAAAAACCCAAAGCGGATCGAACGGGTCCGCCGTTCAAGCACCGCTGCACAAACTGAAAAGCGTTCTTCAAATCGAAGGGGGGCACTGAAATCACAATGCACCGCCACCCGCGGCCAGCCGAAGCCCGCCAGAGGCCCCTCCCGTGGGGCGACCGAGAGGCCCGCTGCCCGCCAAAGCGCATGTTCCCCCGCCTCCATATAACGAAAAAAATGGGAAAAATGGACGATGCCCGCCATGTCGGTTTCGCCAAATTCCACCCGCCGCTCGATGGTGTGGGAAGAGAGGGGGGGATTCATGACAAGCTCGGTTCTACCACGCCTTGGGCGATCCCGACAAATTTCTCTGCCATGCGACCGAGAGAAAATGGCCCGGCCACGGCCCGCCGCCCAGCTTCTGCCCGTTTGGTCCGGCCTTCGACGTCGAGGATCGCGGCTTCCAGAGCATCCGCCAGGGCTCCCGGACGGGTCTGATCGTAAACCCAACCGGCTCCACTCGCCTCGGTCAGTTCCGGAAAGGCGGCGTGTTGCGGCTGAACCGTGGGCACCCCGGCGGCCCAGGCCTCCGGCAGATAGAGCCCGAATGCCTCGCCGTAAAGGGCCGGCACCGAAAGTAAATCGCAGCCTGCGAGAAACCGAGCCTTCTCCTGCCCCGGCAAATCCGGTCGCCAGACCACCTGGGCGGCGCGTCCCGCTTCGGCAATGCGCGATTGCAAGCGGGCGATCAGCGCTGCGTCGTTTGCGGTGGTGGTGCCGGCCAAATGCAATTCGAGCGGCGGCAGGCCAGGGCGGTTGCACAAGGCCAAAAACGCCTCCACCAACTCCGGCAAACCTTTCAACTCGCACAGACGGGCGAGATACCCGATGACCACCGGCCCGCCTGATGCCCGCATCGGGCCGGTCGGCGAGGGGGGCACCCCGTTGGGTAGCAGATGGAGCGGAGCCAGGCCTTCGCCCAAATGGCCACGCATCACCTCGGCAAACCACCGGCTCGGCGAAAGATACGCGTCCACATCTCCCAAATCCGCCCGCAACGCTTCCCAGCATCGGGCCCGCCACGGTTCCGGCAATTCTTGGAGAAAACTTTCCTCTCCCTGCAACGAGCAGAGAATGCGAGCTCCCGACGATTCCCGCAATCCGGATGCCATCCCGATCAAGAGCAGGTTGCTCAGGGCGATCACGTCGGGGCGATTCTCCGGTCGGGCCAGCCAGGTCGCCAACTTACGCAGCTCCTTCGCCTGATGCCCGCGCGCTCCCAAAAGCATCGAATGGGTGAGCGCCCCCAAATCGTGCGGCGAGGTCGAGGCTCCGCGATGCGCGATTTTCTTTAACAACCATTTCGCATCCAACCAGCGGTCAAGCCATTCCGGGGTTTGACGAAAGGCGGGAATTCGCTCCTGCAAATAAACATTCACCCCCCCGAAAAAAATCGGCTGGCCCGCGCTATCATCTTCTCCATCCACCAAATGCGGCAGGTAGAGCGGCACATGAATCACATCGTGACCCAGCTCCCGCAAACATCCGGTGAGGGCGTGATCCCGCACGCAGCTCCCGCAATAAAAAGCCCCCGTGCCGGGTGTCAGGAAGACGAAACGCATGCAGGCGACCCCAGTTTCACCCGGCCATGGGCGAGTGGCGAAGGCAAGGAAGCAAATTCCGCCACCGCATCGAACAACGGTTCGGCATCGGTGAAAAGGTCGCCAATCAACCGGTCCGTCAGCGATCCCCGCAACTCGGGATGGGCCATGATGAGATCTTTAAAACTAAATCGCCCGTCGTAAAAAGCATACACCAGCTTTCTCATCCGCTCGATCCCTTCGCAAAGGGTCTCCCCGTATTGCGTAAAGCGAGCCGCAGACAAGTCTCCCGCCGCCAGCGCTTCCTGCACGGTGTCGGCCGCCATTTCCCCGGACTTCAATGCCAGAAAAACTCCCGACGAAAAGACCGGGTCGAGGAACGCAAAGGCGTCGCCCGTCAGAACCAACCCGTCCGTGGCGCAATGTCGGGCGCGATACGAATATTCTCCGGTGACCCAGTAATCGCCAAATTGAGTCGCTTCCTCAAGGTGATCGGTGATCCAGGCGTTATTCGGAATTTCCCGCGCCATGATGGTGGCCGGATCCCGGCTCTCATGGAAAAGATAATCGCGTTCCGCCACGATCCCCACACTCACGATATCGTTTCGCAGGGGAATATACCAAAACCACCCTTTCCCAGGCAGATAGGCGATGGTCGTGGAACCGGCGTCCAAACCGGGGTCTCGTTTGCCGTGGCGGTAATAGGTCCAAACCGCCACCTTGTTTAACGCCGGATCACGGACGCGCCAGCCCAGTTTCGATTGGGCCATGGCATCGCGCCCGGTGGCATCCAGGGTGACCGCTGCTTCGACCGCGAAACGTTCGCCGTCCGGCCCGATGGCTTCGACGCCGGTCACGCGGTTGTCCCGCTCGCGAAAGGCGATGGCCTGGGTTTCCTCCAGGACCTGTGCTCCTTTAGCCCGGGCGTTATTCAGGAGCAGCTGGTCCGCTTCCGCCCGTTCGATCTGCCAAGTGACGGCTGCCGGGTGATCCCAGTGTTGGAAGAAATAGAACGGGGTGGAAACCCGGCCATCCATGGCAGCAAATTGCACGCTATGCTTTTTCTGAAAACCCCGGTCATTGAATGCTTCCACCATCCCAAGTCGGTCGAGTGTAAACCAACAAAAGGGCATCAACGATTCCCCGACATGGTAGCGCGGGAATTTTTCCTTTTCCAAAAGCAACACATCCCGCCCCTGCTCGGCGAGGAGCGCGGCAGCAGTGGAACCGGCCGGACCGCCACCGAGCACCAGCACTTCCTTGTCGATTGTTTTCATCGTTTATCTTTACGTTCTTCAGTCGGGCCAGGATTCGGGATGCACTCGACAATCTCAGCGATCAACGCTCCGTGCATGGTGTGAATGGCGTTGCACCGTCCGGCCACCCATTCTCCCGCGGGGCGCTCCAACAGTTCCGCGAGCCACGGGTTGGTGGTCAGAAAAAAAAACCCGCGCGGATCATGGCGATGGGCGATGGCGTGCGAATGGAGCACGCTCCCCAATGGTTCAGCCCCGGATAGCACGGCGGACCGAGCGTCTGCCGGGAGGGCATCAAGGTGAATATGGAGGGCGGCCGTTTCCACCACGGGATTCTCGCCATTGGCCGCCCGAAGCCGGACCAGGCGATCGACCATTGGGCCTTTGTCCCATTGACTCATCACTTCGAGTCGGATCCGGGCTTGGTAAGCGCGGGCGAGCGTGCCGGTCATGGCCTGTTGATGATCCAGCAGCGCCCGGAAGGGAGCGGGCAAGCCGGAGCCCGGCTCCAGCATCACGGCAGGCAGCGTGCGTTTTAATCGAGAAGCCCAAAGCCGCAACGGACGTAGCGGGTCCGCTTCAGGTATATCGGGCGTTGCGATGCTGAGGCAGGAAGAATCCATGAAGAAGTCGGTCGGCATGCAGGAGGCCGTTTTCATTGAGGACAAACGCGTCGGGCTCGCGGGTCAGCCAACCTTCGGCTTCAAGCGCTCGCCATTGCGGAGCGAAATGCGCTGCCAGATCAACGCCAAATTTTGTCTGGAAATAATCGGGCGACACTCGGCCTGTCTTCATCTGAAGAATGAGTTCCCGGATGACTCGTTCCTCCGGAGAGGTGGCATACGCCCGGGTGATGGGCAGTCGACCGGCTGCGATCTCGGCTTGATAGAGGTCCAAGTGATGTTGGTTTTGGTAATGCACCCCCTGGAGATGGGAAAAAGAGGCCACCCCTAGCCCGGTCAGATCCGCTCCCGTCCAAAGGGCGTCGCGATAAAGAAACTGGGTCTGGGCCGGGTCGCGCACCACGGTATATCCACTGGTCACGGCGTAGCCGACTTGGCGGAACGCCACAAACGCCTCCTGCACCCAACGCCGTTTGGTCGGCCAATCGGCTACCGGCGCGGCCAAGGCTCCCGACGCCTTCATCTCTTTGTAAATGGTGGTGTTGTAGGGCACTTCCATTTGGTAAATGGTCACGCAATCGGGTTCTAACGCCGCCGTCCGCGTCACGACATCCCGCCAATTCGCATCGGTCTCCTCCAGCATCCCCGCAATGAGATCGACGTTAATCTGGGGGAACCCAATCCGGCGCGCCGCTTCGTAAGCCCGAAAAATCTCCACTGATCGGTGGGCCCGACCGTTAATCTCCAAAATCCGATCATCCAAGTTCTCAAAGCCGAGGCTTAACCGAGTGACCCCCATCTCTCGGATCGCTTCTAATTTTTTTTCCGTCAACGTGCCGGGTTCCCCTTCAAAGGTCACTTCCCGAACCTGCGACCAATCGAAAGCTTCTCGTAATTCGGCCACCACCCCCCGCAGTTGAGCGGGCGATAGGTAAGAGGGGGTTCCGCCGCCGAAGTAAACAAAATCGAGGGGCCGCCCGCGGATCGCTGGGGAATCGGCCACCATCCGCGCTTCCCGCACGACATCGGTCAGGTAACTGGCGATCTCCCCCGCATTTTTATCGGTGTAAACCCGGAAGTAACAAAAGTGACAGCGTTTGCGACAAAAAGGGATATGCACATAGAGCCCGAGCCGAGTGCCTGGCTCCGGCGGTTGGGCGAGCGCCGCCTCCACCGCCGGTTTTTGATCGGCGCTCCAAAAGCTGTAAGGCGGGTAGTTCGAGATGAAATAATTTCCCGCCTCAGTGGCTTCTGTTTTGGGGGGATCAGTGGTTGCAGACATCGGTTGACCCTACCGCACCCCTCTTGTTTGGCAAATGGTCCGATCGTTGGATGCAGGAGAACTGGTGTATCTTTAAAAAGGAAAGGAGCAGCGGGCCCCTCCTGACAACCCGCTTGCCAGACCGTGAGGCGGGGCGCTAAGAGACTCGGAGTATGGCGATCCCAGGCCAACCGACCAAGCAGCTGTTCACCCCTTGGCAGGAGTGGCTCTATGAAGTGTCGCGCGATGGCGTGGTGGTCTTTGCGGCCACCACCCTGCTTTTAGGCGTCGGCTTGTTACTCGGCGGATGGGTTGGGAAAACGCCTCCGCTCGACCAGTGGTTCGAGAGGGGTTACCTGGCGCTACCGTCCGATTTGCCTTCGGAAATGGCGATTGCGGGAGTGGAGCGAGCCTTGCAAGAAGGTGATCTCGCTCGTGTGCTCGAGCTGCTTCCGGCTGCCACCGGGGGGAATTCGCCCGATCCTTTGCTTGACCTGATCGCTCTCTCCGACCTGACAGGTGAGGAGAAACAGGTGGTGCTCGGCTTGCTTCTAAGTATGGCAGCCGACCCGGCGACCCCGCATCCGGCCCTGGAAGCGTTGGCCTTGAAGGAGGAGGATGCTCCGCTCTATGCCAATCGGGTCCTGCGGTGGATTGCGCTTGCGGGGGGCGACAAGCGTGCGGCGATCGAGGCACTGGCCCGCGAAGCGGCCCATCCCGATTCCGTTCAGGAAAAGCAGATTTACCTGCAGTTCCTGATCGATGAGAGGAAAATGGAGGAAGCTCTCACCTTTGTCCGGACGAACGAAATGGATCCTCAAATCGCGGCGGCCTTGGAATATACCGTGTTAGCTCAACAAGGAGACTGGGTTGGGGTTGCCGGCAAAGTGGCGACTGGAGAGGTCGCTGCCTGGGGGCACGGGGTGCATTTGATGCTCGCCTTGCTGGGGCTTTTTGTTTGGTTCAGCTTTCTGATGCAGCAGATGGCCTCGCCGGATTGGCGCTGGGGCTACGCCTTGATGGGAGCCCTAGGCGTTTTTTTGGGAGCCGTGAGCGTCGTTCCCACCATGATCTTGGTGCTCTACCAAGATACGGTGCTCGGCATGGAGCTTAACGGCGATGCGTGGAACGATTTTCTATACTTCTTTCTCGGCGTCGGGTTCCGGGAAGAATTCGCCAAACTCCTTTGTCTGCTCCCCCTCACTCCCTTTCTTCTTCGGGCCAGTCGGCTTCATCAACTCGTGCTGGCGGCCTGTGTGGGCTTGGGATTTGGGTTTCAGGAAAACCTACAATACTTCAGCAACCAATCGAGCGTCGTGGCTTATGCCCGGGTGTTGTCAGCGAATTTCCTTCATCTCTCTCTCACGGGAGTGGTGGGGCTGGCTTGGTTCGATCTTTTCCGGCGTGGAGCCCGCGCGTTACCCCGCTTTCTTTGGGCCTTCTTCGCGGTCATCCTTCTGCATGCCGTCTATGATCTTTTTTTGGTCAACGAACGGATGGCACGCATGCCTTTCATTGTCATCGCTTGTCTTTCGTTGATGGCCGTCTGGTTCTTTACGGAACTCCGGCGGGAACGGGGGCCGCAGCTTGATTTTCTCGCCCCCCGCACCCTGCTACAGCTCGGGCTGGCGGCCATTTTTGCCGGCACCATTGTGGTGGCCGCAACGGAACTCGGATTTTTTCTGGCCTTGATCACCGTCGCCGCCAGCACCGTCGGGTTGGCTTCGGCCATCGCGATTTTTTATATTCTCTCTGACGACGTTTCGCTGGAGGAATACACCGAAGGGGAAGATCGGCCCCGCGCATTTCCATGACAGAGACGCTCTTGCTAATCGGGTTGGCGGTCGGAGCGTTAGGATGGCTCGGCTGCGCGTTGGCGGCGCTCCGGACGCATGTGCTTTGGATGGTGATGATCATCATCGCCCCGTTTTCCACGGTGATTTACTATGCGAAAGCGCGAAGCGTCGCGAGGCCGTGGCTGATTCTCCAGCTTTGTGGGGCGGTGCTGATGATGCCGGAATTTGCCATGAACCCGACCGGGGAAAGGGAAGAAGCGGGGCGCCCGCAGCCGGAGAAATTCGTGGGGACCGGTGCGCCAGACGAAGAAGAGAGCGAGGAAGAAGAAGCGCCTGACATGGCGTACCTCGAGTTGGATGAGAGTCAACGCGCCCTATTGCAGTTGGGCCAACGGCTTGGGCCAGGAGGGAGGGAACAACTCCGTCGGCAGCAACGGGAAGTGGCGCGGGCCTGGCATGGGTTGTTGATTCAGCGCACCCGGTTGTTTGAGCTGTTGCCGCCGGAGACGCAGACGGATCACCGGGACGAATTAGCGGCTTACCAAATTTTGTTGGAGAGCACCAAGCTACCGACGGCCCCCACCCCGGAGCGCGAGGCAATCCCGCCGGCTCCCTGAGCCGTCACGCCGCAGCATTTCAGGATTTGCACTCCGGGAAGTCTGATCCCTAGAGTGCGCGACATGTTTCGCAAAGCACTCAAGCAACATCCGTTCTGGGGGCCGATTCTCTATCGCCCCTTCTCCCAGCTTTCTTACAAGATTCGAGACTGGCGAAAATGGCGGCAGCGCATCCGCGATGTGCTGGCCTGCCCGGACAACGAACGGTTGCCACGCGTGGAGGATGCGGGGCGGGTGGTGGATGGAGCGTTTGTCATGCACAACGGGATTCGGATTCTGCCCCACAGTTATTACAGCGCCGAAGTCAGAGTGCAGCAGATGCTCGAAGCCACCCAGGGCGTGCATGAGCCGCAGGAAGAACGGGTGTTTCACGAAGTCCTGGCCCATATCCCATCCGGCGGTGTCATGTTGGAGCTTGGAAGCAACTGGGGATTTTATTCCCTCTGGTTCGCGAGGGAGGTGAAGGAGGCTCGCAACTACTTGGTCGAACCCGACGCCCGATATTTGGAGAATGGACGCCGAAATTTCGAATTGAACCATCAACCGGCTCTCTTCGAGCAGGGCTATGTCGGAGCCGCCGCATCCGTGGCGGAAGATGGGGTGAAAATTCTTTGCGTCGATGATTTTTGCGAATCGCACGGCATCGGGCATCTCCATTTGCTGCACGCCGATATCCAAGGGGCGGAGGTGGATATGCTACGGGGTGCGGCCCGCATGTTGGATCGGGAAGCCGTCGATTACCTCTTTGTTTCCACTCACGACAATGGGAAGCACCAGGAATGCCTGCGTATGTTGCGGGCGCGAGGGTTTCTCATCCTCGCCGAGGTCGATCTCGACGCGACCTATAGCTTTGACGGCATTATTGTGGCAAAACGCCCTGGCGTCGCGGGTCCGGAGACCGTCGCGATTTCGCGCAAACCGGCACGGAGTTAATCCTTATCTTTTCTAACCAGACGGCTAATTTTATAAGCCATTAAGGGTTTTTAAACCGCCCAAGCCATCGGTTCGGGAGCTGGGAAATCGGAAGAGATAGGGATTGCGGCTCCTTCTTCCTTCCCGCTCCGGTCGATGGCGCAGAGGATTTCAATCACATGCGCGGCATGAGCAGCGCTCGCCCGGTGGGGGCGGTTTTCGGCAAGAGCCTGCGCCAGATCTTGCACGCCGCGCCCGAATTCGATCCCTTGAAAGGGCTCGCGCAGATGCGGCACCGGTTCGTATTTGCCGCCGAAAGGAGAGAATTCGACGGGGGCTTGAAAGGATTGGAAGTTGCCGACGAAAACCGAGCCATCGTCGCCGATATATTCCAGGTGCCCGCCTTGGCGAGATTTTGCATAGAAATTGGCCGTCAGACGACAGAGGGTCCCTGTCGCGAGTTCGATCTCCGCGATGTAAGAGTCTGGAGCGGAGATGGTGAAGGCCCGGCCTTCTTTCGTGATGCGGTTTGGGTAAAGCGTCCGGCTCCAGGCACGCACACTTGCGGCGCGGCCTAAGGCGGCGGTGATGGCAGTCACGGGGTAGATCCCGACATCCCAGAGGGGGCCGACTGCGTAGAACGGTTCGGGATTGGGATGCCAGGATTCGATGCGGCCATGGTTCACCTCTGCATAGACCAGTCGGATCGGGCCGAGTTTGCCTTCGCGAATCACTTTCATCGCGGTTTGATGCGCTTCCCCGAGGTAAGTGATCGGGGCGCTGCTAAAACGGAGGCCTTTACTTTCGGCTAAGGCCACGAGCCGCCGGGCGTCGCCATCGTCCAGAGCGAGCGGCTTTTCGGTGTGCACATGTTTGCCGGCTTCGAGACAGCGACCGATGACTTCCGCGTGGGCATGATGGATGGTAAGGTTCACCACCAACTGCACGGTGGGATCGGCCAGCACGGCGTCGAGAGTGGGGAAAGCGCGTCCGCCGAATTCTTCGGCGAACTGATCCGCGCGTTCAGGCTGCATGTCAGAAAAGCCGAGCAACTCGATTTCAGGATAGCCTTTGAGTTGTTCGGCATACCGCTTGGCGACGTTGCCGCAGCCGACGATCACTGTGCGAAGAGGGGAGGTAGACATGGAGGATTTGGTAGAGGAAGCGCAAACTGGCGGGCGAATCGTGAAGGGTCAACCGTAAATGAAGCCAATTAAATTCTTCTTCCCACAGTTAGTCAGCTGAAGGGAGGGAAGAAAAAAACTAACTAAAATCAAAAATTTCCTTTGCAAAGTGCCCTCTTCGCCGTCATGACAGGGATTGTTGCATGGCATCTTGATTCACAAGCCGCCGCAAAGTTACATCACACACTACGAAATGATTGATACGAACTCACTAAAACGTGCTCTTGCTATTCAAGAGCAGATTGAAACCCTCTCCGCCGAGCGCGACGCGCTTCTTGGAGACATTCAAACAGAAGCTTCCGCCCGCAAGCCAGTGGCGGCTGCCGCCCCAGCTCGCAGAGCCGTGCCCACTCCGCGTGGACGCAGAGGCTCGCGGAAGTTGAAGACCGCTGCTGCACCTGTGAAAGCGGCTCCCGCTGCGAAGGCCGGTAAAAAGTCCTCTCGCCGCCCGCCGTTCGCTGGTAAAACCCGCCCGACTTCTCCCTCTGGCCCTCTGGCTCCTGCCGTTGCCAAGGTGATCAAACGCCTCGGCGGCACCGGGAAGGTCAGCACGATCTATGCAGAATTGTTGAAAGACAATTACGTCTTCACTTCCAGTAACCCCAAGACCAGCCTCAATGCTCGCATCTATCGCCTCAAAGGAATCAAACCCCTTGGCGGCGGTAAATTTGGCATCGAATAAGCCGGTCTCTCAGCCTTAAAATAACCTCGAAACCCGGACGGCTTAAGTCGTCCGGGTTTCTTCGTTCTCCACACCCGCCAGCTTTCTTGCTGTCGCCAGGGTGTCGATTTCTTCCACTCTCTTATCCGTTCGCACCCGCACGATTCGTGGAAATCGAAGTGCCAAACCACTCGCATGCCGCAGGCTTGGCTGGATGCGATCAAAGGCCACTTCCAATACCACTTCCGGTTGCACCAGTCGCTTTCTTCCGCGCTCCCGAATGGTTGCGGCGCGAAATCGTTCGCCCAATGTGATTAACTCGGCGTCTGTCAATCCCGAGTATGCTTTGCCTATGACCGGCAACTCCCCATTTATTTCATCCCGAACAGCAAACGTATAATCACTCAACAAATCATGCCGCTTGCCATGACCCTGCTCGACGGCCACGACCACGACATCCAGGGTGGTCATGACCCCCTTCAACTTCAGCCACGCCTGCCCACGACGACCGGGACGATAGAAGCTGGTCGTTGATTTGCAAATCAAGCCCTCCGCCCCCATCGCCCGCGCCCGCACGAAAGCGGTCTCCACCTCGGAGACCGTTCGGCAAACCGCCACGGGCACCGCCACCAGTGAATCAGAGCACGGTAAGGCCTCCAGGGTGGCTCTTCTCACCGTGAGCGATTCACGAAGCAAACTCCGGCCCTCCCATGCAAGTAAGTCGAAGAGGAGATAGCGCAGCGGCGTTTCCTGGGTGAGAAAGAGATCCGGCTCTTTGCGTCCCAACCGCCGTTGCAACTCTTGAAACGGCAGCAGGCGATCCCCGTCGTGCGCCACTAACTCCCCGTCGAGAATCACCGATGGCCAGCCCGAAAAAGCCGCTGCGATCTCAGGAAATTGCCCGGTCACCTCATGCAGATCCCGACTATACAACGCGACTCGCCCATCGCTGACGTGCGCTTGTAATCGGATGCCGTCGTATTTGGGCTCTGTCCAAATCCCTATCTCACCTGCTTCACCTGCTTCACCCGCCAGCCGCTCATACACGGCAGTCGCGTCGGGTTCCGGACTCGCTAACATGACCCGGAGGGGGCGAAACCAAACGGGAACCGCCGCCGACGCCCGCCCTTCTTTTGCCAGCCGGGCGGTCTCGCCAAGATCGCCCGTCGTCATATGCGCCTCACGCACCGCCTCGGCGGATAGGTGAAAAGCGACGGCGAGAGCTTCCTCGACCAACCCCGCCTTGAGCCCGATGCGCAGGTCGCCGGTGAGAAGTTTGAGCGTGCAAGCCGCTTCTGCGGGGCTGCACGTGAGGAGCCAATCTGCGAGCCGTTGTGCGCGGACGACGGGACTGCGGTCATCGGCCAATTGATCAAAGAACTGCCGGACTTCTTCGAGTCGATGGGGCATGGGCCGGGTCTTGCCGCGGAGAAAACGGGTGGTGGTGAGGGCGGCATCCTGGAATTGGCGCGACCAGGCGCGAAGATCGGCTTCCCCAGCCGAATCGAGGCGAAGCAAGGCACGGCGCAGAAGCGCCCAACCCGTTTGAAGCGAACGAGGATCGGCCACGGAAAGCGGGCGACCGGTGAGCCAGCGGGCGACGGCTTCCAGATCGGGCATAGGAAGTTCGCGAAGGTAGCGAGCGAGCCGATCGATTTTTGCGGTGCGACTCGATTCATTGGCCACCGCTTCTCCCAAGTCCGCGAAGGCCCCGAACGCGGAGTCTTCCATCTGGACCGCCCCCGGCTCGGCCCAATCGTCCGGGTGCCCCGGCGCATGACCGAGAGGCAAAGCTAGTTCGAGTTGGTTTTGACCGGTCAACGCCCAAGCTTCCCTCCCCTGCGCCCGAAGGTGAGCGGCGAATTCTGCGGCATAACCGTGCAACGTCAGAACCCGCACAGGATTGACTTGTTCGACCAACTGACAGAGCTCGGGGAAGTCGGCGTGATCGGAGAGAGGAAAGGCGGCATCGACCTGATAGCGATGGATGGCTCCCGGAGCCAAGGCCCAACCGCTAAGCATGGCAGTGCGGATCGGGCCGAGCATGCGGAGCCAGCGCGAGCGGGCGGTGTTGGGCGGCACGATCAGCACCGTGCTCTCGCGGTCGGTGGGCTCCCATTTGCGGGGTTCCGGAAAATCGGGGTGCCATTGACGACAGAGGAGGGCCATCCGGTAGACGGTTTCGTGGAGGGCGGGACGAAGGCCTGCCTGGGTCAGGAGCCGTTGGATTTCCTGCGCTTTGCCCAGTGAATAGCCGATGAGCACCGGCAGAGCGGGTTCGGCCAGAGTGTCGAAACAAAAGCGGAGAATCGCGTCGCGCACCCTCTCAGCGGGAGGAAAGCGAAAGTGGGGGAGGCCGAAGGTGGTCTCCATAATGAGCGTCTCGGCCTGTCGCAGTTCGCAAGGTTCGGCGGCCAGCCCAGGGCGGAGTTTGAAATCCCCGGTGTAAAGCAGGGTTCCACCGTCGGTCTCGATCCAGGCCTGAGCGGATCCGAGGATATGGCCGGCTGGCAACAAGGTCAGCCGGGCCTGGCCCAGGTCGGTCGGAACGCCGAACGGCAAGGGCTCCAAGCGGCTTGCTGTCGGACGATACCGCCCCTGAATCAGATGGGCGGTCGCTTCCGAGCACCAGATGCGATCGTGCGGTTCGAAATGATCGGCGTGCGCGTGAGAAACAAAGGCCGCGGCCTGTTTGCGATGGGGATCGAGCCAAAGACCGGGCCCTGGGAGCAACACCCCGCCACGATGGACGACTTCGATCATGGTTACCGTTTTACGAAACGGCCCGAGAATCAGGATGCGAATCAGGATGCGAATCAGGATGCGGCTTGATTGACAAGGGGAAGGGTCTGTGGGTTACTCCGAGGCCATTGAAATGAAGTGTTTGGTTGCAGCTCTGGTGGCGCTGGTCACAGCGGGATGCGCGACGCCGGAAGCGCCCGAACAGGCGATTCTGACGGAACCGCCGCCATTGCCGGTGGCGATCGATGATTCTTTCACATTCCGAAAGATTCAGCAGCCATTTGTTTCACCCGAACCCTTCCCCCCCAGGACCGACCGGGTTGTGGTCTTTGAACGGGAGCGGCTGCTTCACGGGGCGGTGAGCGAATCGGAGCGACGGGAGCGTTACGGCCATTACTACCGCTTTTTCTGGCGGGCCGAACGGGAAGCTCCGATCACCATCCGATTTGAATACCGCCAAGCCCGGCTGGGGGAGTATGTCCAAGCCAGGGAAATGACCTATCCTGCGGCGTCGGGCTCCATCAAATCGGAGTTCCGAATTATCGGGGACGACTTCGAGCAAGACGGTCGGGTGACGGCCTGGCGGGTCATGCTTATTGAAAATGGCGTGGTGCGAGCTCTGGAACAGAGCTTTCTATGGAAATAGTTGCGTGAAACGGAAGATCGGATGAATTTGACACCCCCCGACATCGCCCAACCTTGAAAATGAGTGTGAATTCGACGGCCACCATCCTGGTGGGCTGCAGCAACCGGACCGTTTGGATCCGGGTCATCGGGAAGGGCTCCTTCCTTTGCAGCACCCATCTCAAAGATTTCACCCGCGAAATGATCAATCGCGGGTATCGCGAGTTTGCGCTCGACCTGGCGGAATGTCCGGTCATGGATTCCACTTTCATGGGCACCCTGGCTGGGGTGGCGCTTCGCCTACGGGATGTCGGCCAGGGGGCTTTGCATATTGTGAATCCCAACCCCCGCAATCTCGACCTCCTCGAAGGGCTGGGGCTCGATCAGCTCTTTTCCATGGAGCCCACTGAATTGCTTCAGCCGCCGCCGGGGAGACTCGATCCCGCCACGCCGGGGGCGGGAGAGTCGCAGGCGGCGCTTTCAGCGGAGAAGGGGGACACCTCCCGGACCATGCTTGAAGCCCACGAAGCCCTCGTGCAGGCTGATTCCGCCAACCTCACCAAATTCAAGGACGTCCTAGAATTCCTCCGGCAGGATCTCGACGAGAAGAGGACCGGCTGACGGGTCCGTTCGCATGTTGCCCTCCTTTTTCATCGGACTCTTCGCCGTCCTCGCCATTGCGTTCTTCTTTTATCATAAGCGTCAGGAACGCATCATCCAGCATTTGCGCCAGCAACGGGAGGAGCTGCAAATCGAGGAGAGCCGGGTCTTTGATTTCTTGCACGGACTCGGAGCGGCCTTTTCGGGGGAAGTCCGCGTTGGCGATTTGCATCGGTTGACGGTCGAAGGGGCAGTGCGGATTCTCGATGCCGACGGCGGTTGTCTTTATTTTTACGACAAGCCGCGCAACCTGCTGGTGCCCGGTTTTATTTCAAAAGGGTGCCCTCCCTTGGTCAATATCCCGCCCCACGTGCTCGAACAGACCGAGACCACCCCGGTCGCGCTCGACAGCTTCATCCGGTTGCACGCCGTGAAACCGCGCGAGGGGTTGATCGGACGGATTTGGTGGGAGAACGAAGCGCTTTGCCTCAGCGACGCAGCGGCGGAACCCCTCTTTGAGAGCCATCGCGGAATCCGGCACCCCGCCGAGTCGGTGTTGCTCGCTCCGCTGGGCTATTTTGGCAACCGACTCGGGGTGCTCGCCGTTGCCAACGGCCCTAAGGGAAGCCGATTTTCGAGCAGTGATTTTGTGGTCTTCAAATCGATCGCCGAACAGAGCGCCTTCGCCCTCTACAACGCGGTGATTTACAGCGAGGTCGGCGAGAAAAAGCGGATGGACCACGATCTCCAGATAGCGCGGGATATTCAACGCATTCTCCTCCCATCCAGCTCCCCTTCCATCGCGGGATTTGAGGTGGCCGGGCTCAACATCCCGGCCAAACAGGTGAGCGGCGATTACTTCGATTATATTCGGATCGACGAACACCGCTGGGGTATCGCCATCGCCGATGTCTCTGGCAAAGGGGTCCCGGCTTCCTTGATCATGGCCATGTGCCGCAGCGTGCTCCGCAGTCAGGCCCCTGGGAGCGACTCGCCTGCTGCGGTCTTGCGCCGGGTGAATCGCCAACTTTACCCGGACATCAAAGAGGACATGTTCATTTCCATGGCCTTGCTCACCCTCGATCAACGCGACGGCACCATGCTGATGGCCCGGGCCGGGCATGATGCCCCCGTGCTCTTTACTGCCGCCACCGAGGCCCTCAGCCGGGTCAAACCGCCGGGTATGGCGCTGGGCATTGACAGCGGGGATGTATTCGATAGGGTCCTCCGCGATTTCCCGATCGATTTGGCTGCGGGCGATTGCCTGGTGCTTTACACCGACGGCGTCACCGAGGCGCTCGATACCGAAGGGGGCGAATTCGGGCCGGAACGCCTGGACAAGGCCATCATCGCCAGCGCTCCCGGAGGGGCTCCGGGCGTTCTGCGCCGTTTGACAGACGACGTGCGCGCTTT
This sequence comes from uncultured Chthoniobacterales bacterium, assembly GCA_964608775.1. Classification (GTDB taxonomy): domain Bacteria; phylum Verrucomicrobiota; class Verrucomicrobiia; order Chthoniobacterales; family CAZSPO01; genus CAZSPO01. The sequence continues at coordinate 22,282 of CAZSPO010000007.1, forward strand.
TGTCGGGACCCAGCCTCAAAACGACGACATCACCCTGATTGCCATCTGCAAAATATGACGGATATCCCTTCCCCACCCACCGAATCGGAGCCACCTGCCGCTGACTCAGGGGCGGGCTCCCCCTCGAACGAGGCAACCGCTCCGGCTCCCAGCCTGGAACAAGAACTGGCTCGATACAAAGACCTCGCCCTGAGAAGTCAGGCCGACTTCGATAACTACCGTAAACGGGCAGCGCGCGAACGGGAGGAGACCCTTCGTTACGCCAATGCCCGCCTGCTCGAAGCGCTGTTCCCGGTCATTGACAACTTCGAACTCGGGATGGTGGCCGCCCGCCAAGCGCCCGATTCCCAAACCATCGTGGCCGGGTTCGAAATGGTGCATCGCCAATTGCTCGACGTGCTCAAGGAACAAGGGGTGGAAGTCGTCGAAGCGGTCGGGGTTGCATTCGACCCGAATCTCCACGAGGCCCTTGGCCATGAAGCCAGTGACGAAATCCCCGAAGGTCACGTGCTCCGGCAGCTCCGCAAAGGCTATCGGGTGCGCGACCGCCTCCTACGTCCGGCCAATGTGATTGTCTCTAGCGGAGCGGCCAACCAAGCCGACTGATGCTTGTTGGCTTTTGCCGCTTTTTCTTTCTATGACTTCCAAACAGGATTATTACGAACTACTCGGCGTCGAACGCGGGGTCTCAACCGAGCAACTGAAAAAAGCCTACCGCAAAATGGCGGTCAAATTTCATCCGGACAAAAACCCGGACGACCCCGATGCGGAGGAGCAATTCAAGGAAATCAGCGAGGCTTACGAAGTCCTATCCGACCCCGAAAAACGGGCGGCTTATGACCGATTTGGGCACGCCGCATTTGCCCAAGGCGGCATGGGCCGCGGGGGAGCCGGCGGGTTTCATGATCCGTTTGATATTTTCCGCGATGTCTTCAGTGGGGAGGGGGGGATTTTTGAGCAATTTTTTGGTGGCACCCAAGGCCGGAGCGATGCGCAAGGCCGCGCCCGCGGGTCCGATCTGCGGTATGATCTTTCTATCTCACTCGAAGAGGCGGCATTCGGTTGTGAAAAGGAAGTCAGCCTCCGCAAGTTGGAAGGGTGCAACACCTGCGACGGCAGCGGAGCCCAGAGCGGGTCGGCAGCGGTCACCTGCCCGGTCTGCCACGGGCGCGGTCAGGTGGTGACGGCCCGCGGATTTTTCCAAGTCTCCCAGACGTGCCCACGCTGCCGGGGGATGGGACGGGTGATTGAGAAGCCGTGCCCGACCTGCCATGGCGAAGGGCGGACCGAACAAAACTCTCGGATCAAACTAAAAATCCCGGCCGGTATTGAGGGGGGATCCCGACTCCGCTCGACCGGCAACGGCGAAGCCGGCCTGCGGGGTGGGCCGC
>CAZSPO010000008.1:0-10323 GCA_964608775.1 uncultured Chthoniobacterales bacterium
CTGAAAAGATGGGAACGTTTTGTCAAGAATGATGGACTGACCCCACAGATTTCCTTGTCCTCCACCCGGCCTTTTGTCTTTCTTGCTTAGGAGCTTGACTTGATCGCGGGCTTTCCGCCATTTTTGAGTAGAGAGGGCATCTAAAACGGGGGCAGCAAGCGGGTCAGGCGTGTAGGGACTCAAGTCGATTGAAACACTCAATGGAGACAAGAAGCCCAGGGAACCGTTAAATTTGCTCGCGGCATTGATCGGCGATTCGTCCATGTTAATCCGCTTCCCTCCCATTCCCAGCAGCAGATATTGGAGCGAACCATGTAATCTTCGCTATGAAAATCTCTGACGCCATCGCCCATCTGGACGAGCACGGTTACGTGCTGGTCCCTAATCAAATCTCCGAAACCCATGTGCGGGCACTCGGCGAGCTCTCGGTGCTCGCCTCCGACGCCTATATTGATGCCTGGCGCAACGGGCTCGATTTGCAAAAAGTCACCATCAATCCCCGACCGAATTTCGACGAAACTCCCAACGCCCGGGCGATGTATCTGTGGGGGGACGCCGTGCTGGACCTCTTGGATCACGACGCCGTGCATGCCGTTGCGTCGGCCTTGATGGCGAAACCCTACCATTTGAATGATGTCGTCACTAACGTCGCACGGAAGCGGGTTTATCCCGCAAAATCGCCATGGGGATTTCATCGGGACTACGCACCCGGGCTGGATGAGACTGGAAAACACCGGTATTTATGGTTCTTCTTTTTACTGGACGATTTCACCGAAGAGAATGGAGCCACCTGGGTGGTGCCCGACTCTCATCGACATGACGATTTAAACATCGGCCATCGGGAGGAAAATTTGCTCCCCGACCCCTATCCCAACAAGGTCCGTGCACTCGGGAACGCCGGCGACTTGTTTATCCTCAATTCGACCACCCTGCACAGCGTCGGAGAAAACCGGACCCCGCACGCCCGCCGCACGATGAATGTCCGTTTGACCGGACCCGACGGCGTCATGGTTGCCAATCATTGGGCAGTGGCAACTCCGGAATTTCGGGAGAAAGTCTCGGCCCGCGTCGCTCGCATGATGCAGCCAAATACCACCCCGGATTTGAAAACCGACTGGCTTATCCGCCCGGGGCAACCCGTCGCTCTCGCCTGACCCGAGCTAAGTGATGAGAATGACCATTGCCATAACCGGTGGGACCGGCAACATCAGCGGCCCGATCACCCAGCGCCTTATCGACCTCGGACACGAGGTGGTGCTCTTCAACCGCAGCGGTCAGGCACCGGAAGGGGCGCGCGCTGTGGCGGTCGATCGGAGCGAGACAGAAGCCTTTGTCTCAGCCGTGCAGAAAGTAGCTCCCGAGATTGGGATCGATATGATATGTTTCAACGCCACAGAGGCTGGGGTGAGCCTCCGGGCGTTTGCCGGGGTGCGACAATTGATTCATTGTTCGACAGGGGGCACCTACGGATATCCGTTGCCCCTTCCGATGAGCGAAGAGTTGCCGGGGCGCGCGAGCGATCCGTATGGCGCACAGAAACATGCGGCAGACCAAGTGTTTCTCAGAGCTTGGCAACAGGAAGGATTTCCCGTTACCATTCTCAAACCAAACGGCACCTACGGCGAGGGGTGGCGGCACTGGTTGCCCGGTCAACTTCCCGGAAGTTGGTTGCGACGAGTCGTGGATGGCAAGCCGGTGGTCGTGGTGGGGGATGGCGATCAAATTCATCATTTTTTACACAGCGACGATGCAGCGCGAGGATTTGTAGGGTGCATCGGCAACGAGCGCACCATTGGCCAGGTGTTTAACATCTGCTCGGTTGTCCCAACCACCTGGCGCGAGTTTCACGAGACCGTCATGCGGGTCTTGGGGCGGGAGGTGAGCATCGTGGGCGTGCCCAGGCAAACCTTGCTAGAGCTCCGCGGAGAATTCCCGGCAATTCTGGAGAAAAACAACTGGTATCATATGCTAAATCCGCCCGAGAAACTGCGTCGTTGCGTGCCGGTCTTTCACCAGGCTTTCCCGTTGGAAGAAGGATTACGCGATATTTTGAAAGGGTTCGACCCCGGGCAAGTGGCAGCGAATCCGGCGGAAACCGATGCGTTACTGGACACCCTCGTGGCGCGACAACAAGCGGTCGCGAGCGGCTAGGAGTCCAGGCGATTGGCGGAACGAGGCGATTATTCCCGCTCTCCTGTTTCAATGATTCATTAAACCGCCAGTTTCATAAACCCTTGGGGGTTACTCAAAAATCGCGTCGACCGGCTCACCGTGGGCGTCCATCACCCGTTCGACAACGGGGCGAGCGTTCCGGCAATAGAGCCCGACGTTAGGTCGAGGAATGAAATAGTTTTCTGGGCCGGGCGCGAGATCAATGGCATTGCCTTTGAGGCTTGGTTTCTCCTCCGGCACAATCTCGATCATCATGTCGCGGAGGTGAAGGTTTTGGACCATCGGTTCGCTAGCGACAACCGCCACAGGACGTTCCCCGCGGCAAGTGATTTGGGAAAAGAAAAGGTGGCGCATCGCCATATCAAAGCGGGGATCGGGAAGCGGGTCGCGGTATCGCTCGATATGATGCGGGGTGGCCATGAGCACGATGGGCTCGCCGTTGCCCCACCAATTACCGCCGTAACTCCGCCCTTCAAGGATGCAATCAGAGACTCTCAGATTTTCCACGAGCCCGGTGCTCGGATGACACATCACGACGAAGGCGCGGTTGCTCTTTTTGACTAAGACATTGGTGATCAGCACATTGCGAACGATGCTATGCATGTATCCGACGGAAATGGCCTTAGAGGCAGATTGAAACACGCAGTTGGTAATGACCACATTCTCACAGGGGAGAGACCAATCGGTGATCGCCGTGAGGGCGACGCAATCATCCCCGGCCGTGATGGCACAGCCGCTAATGAGAATGTCGCTGGAGCAGGTGAAATGCATGCCATCGCTGTTCGGAATCAGAAGGCTATTTTGAATGGTCAGGTTTAGCATTTTCACAATCCGACACCGGTTGAAACTCAGCGTCCAACACGGGGCATTACGGATGGTAATCCCTTCGAAGCGGACATTCTCGCAGCGGTCGAAAAAGATCGGTTGGTTAACGCGCCATTGGTAGTTACGGGCGGATTCGGCCATGTGCGCCTCCGTGATGGGAGGCCCCACGGTCCGGGGCAGGCGGGGATTGTCCATTTCATAAAAACTCTCGCCGTTCAGATCAATTTCTCCTTCCCCCCGAAGGGTGACGCCGGTTTCGCCAAATGCGTAGAGGGCAGAAAAGACCTGCCCCATTTCATTATGGTCGTAACCAATCGGAAAATAATTTTCGCGACGGGGAGAGGCGGACAGTTTTGCCCCGGCGGCGAGGTAAAGGCAGATGCGGGAACGCAGTCGGATCGGGCGGAAATGGTAGTGGCCGGGGGGAATGAGAATCTCTCCGCCGCCCGTTTCGGCGAGTTGATCGATGCGCGCTTGGAGGGCTTCGGTGATGTCGGAGTGATTTTTAAACATGCGAGGGTAATTAACAACAGGTGGCCGGTTTGCCGACAAGCAATTTGATAAGTTCGACCCAAGCTCTCTTGCTAGGGATCGTTGGTCAGCGGAAAAGAAGGCGGTCGGCGTCGGCGTCGGCGGTGATCGTTTGGCCTGGTTTGAAGCGGCCTTCGAGGAGTTCGAGGCTGAGGGGGTCGAGGAGGAGTTTTTGCACGGCGCGTTTGAGGGGGCGGGCGCCGTAGACGGGGTCGTAACCTTCGCGGGCGAGCAGTGCTTTTGCGCCGGGAGTCAGGGTAAGATGAAGCTTTTGTTTTTCGAGCCGGGCGAGCACGCGGTCGAGTTGGAGTTCGACAATGTGGGTAAGTTGTTCGCGGTTGAGCCGGTCGAAGATAATAATTTCATCGACGCGATTGAGGAACTCGGGCCGGAAATGGGCGCGGAGCGCTTCCATCACCCGGCGATCCCGTTCGGCTGGTTCGGCGTCGTCGAGGATGAATTGGCTGCCGATGTTACTGGTCATAATGATAACCGTATTTTTGAAATCGACTGTGCGGCCCTGGCCATCCGTGATGCGTCCATCATCGAGGACTTGTAGCAGGACGTTGAAGACGTCAGCGTGCGCCTTTTCGATTTCGTCAAAGAGCACCACACTGTAGGGGCGGCGGCGGACGGTTTCGCTGAGTTGGCCACCTTCTTCGTATCCGACGTAGCCGGGAGGGGCTCCGATGAGGCGGGCGACACTATGTTTCTCCATGTATTCACTCATGTCGATTCGGACCATGGCCGCCTCGTCATCGAAAAGAAACTCGGCGAGGGCGCGGCTGAGTTCGGTTTTGCCGACGCCGGTGGGGCCGAGGAAGATAAAGGAACCGATTGGGCGGTTTTCATCCTGCAGCCCGGCGCGGGCCCGACGAACGGCATTGGAGACACCCGTGATCGCGTCGTGCTGACCGACCACCCGGTCCCCGAGGCGGGCTTCCATTTTGACGAGCTTTTCCCGTTCGCCTTCTTGCAGGCGGGAGACGGGAATGCCGGTCCAGCTGGCGACCACCTGGGCAATGTCCTCTTCGGTGACCTCTTCCTTCAGCATGGGGGCTTGTTTTTGGAGGGCAGCGAGTTGTTGGTTGTGGGCCTCGAGTTGGCGTTGGAGATCGGGGAGGCGTCCGTATTGAAGTTCACTCGCTTTGGCGAGTTCGCCGAGGCGTTGGAGGCGTTCCCGTTCGATTTTAGCTTGTTCGATCTGTTCCTGAAGTTTGCGATTTTCGTCAATCACCCCTTTTTCATTCTGCCATTGGGCTTTGAGGCGGTTGGATTCGGAGCGGAGATCGGCGAGATCTTTTTCCAGTTTGGCGAGCCGCTCTTTGCTGGCCTCGTCTTTTTCTTTGGTCAGGGCTTGGCGCTCCATTTCCATCTGCATGATCTGACGTTCGATCACGTCGATTTCGGTCGGCATGGAGTCGAGTTCGATTTTGAGACGGGAACCTGCTTCATCGACTAAATCGACCGCTTTGTCGGGAAGAAACCGGTCCGTGATGTAACGTTGGGAGAGCACGGCGGCGGCGACGAGGGCGGCGTCCTGAATCCGGACGCCGTGGTGGACTTCATAGCGTTCCTTGAGTCCGCGCAGGATGGCGATGGTATCTTCCACGCTCGGTTCCTCGACCATGACTGGTTGGAAACGACGTTCGAGGGCGGCGTCTTTTTCGATGTGTTTGCGATATTCGTCGAGGGTGGTGGCTCCGATCGTGCGAAGCTCGCCGCGGGCAAGTTGGGGTTTAAGTAAGTTAGAAGCGTCGACGGCTCCTTCGGCGGCTCCGGCTCCGACGATGGTGTGAAGTTCGTCGATAAAGAGAATAATTTCGCCTTCGGAGCTGGTGACTTCCTTGAGAAAGGCTTTGAGGCGATCTTCGAATTCGCCGCGGAACTTGGCTCCAGCGATCATGGAACCGAGGTCCATGGAGACGAGTTTTTTATTTTTCAAAGAGTCGGGCACATCCCCGTCCACAATTCGGCGGGCGAGACCTTCCACGATCGCGGTTTTTCCGACCCCAGGTTCTCCGATGAGGACGGGGTTATTTTTTGTGCGCCGACTGAGGACCTGCATGACCCGTCGGATTTCATTGTCACGACCGATAACCGGATCGATTTTCCCCCTTCGGGCTTGTTCGGTGAGGTCGCGCCCATATTTTTCGAGGGTTTGATATTTGCCTTCCGGGTTGGGGTCGGTGACTCGTTGGGAGCCGCGGATTTGGGTAAGGGCTTGAAGGAGGCGGTCCCGGTTGAGGCCGAGTTCATGGAGGAGGGAGGGAACGGGGCCGGAGCCGCCGGTGAGGGCGAGCAGGAGATGTTCGGCACTGAGATATTCATCTTTGAGGGTGCCCATTTCTTTTTCGGCGGCTTGGAGCGTGGCCCGGAGATCATTGCCGAGGTAGGGTTCGGAAGGGTTGCCGCTGACCCGGGGGCGTTTGGTCAGGAGGGCTTCGAGTCGGGACCGGAGGCGGGCGGGATCGACCCCGGCTTTTTGGAGGAGTGGGGGGATGACGCCCTCGGCCTGATCAAGGAGGGCGGCGAGGAGATGTTCATTGGTCAGCTCCTGGTGCTGGCGGTCGGTCGCCAGGGATTGTGCGGCGGCCAGAGCTTCTTGCATTTTTTGAGTGAAACGGTCGGTTCGCATGGTGGTCTCTCTATTAAAGGTTTCGCGGATGAGGGGGGCGACGGGCGCATCGGGGGTTGCCGACGGGCGGAGCCCCCGTTATAGGACTGCTGCGTGGGTTTGTGCAACTGGCGGATGAGGTTCTGGACAAGGTGCGCCCCCCCAATTTCTATCATGGCAGGCAAAAAATCAGGTTGCGGATGTTTTGGGTTCGGCTGTCTCACGTTGTTTGTGGTGGCGGGGATGGTGGTTGGGTTTCTGGGGTTTGCGGGGTATCAGGTTTACTTGGCGGCCTTAGAATTCACCGAGGAAGGGCCGAGATCCCTGCCGGTTGTGGAATTGGACCCGGGGCGGCTGGCGGAGGTCATGGGTCGGATGGAGGCATTCACGGCGGCGAAAGAAGGGGCGGAGTTGCGCCTGTCCGGGGAGGATTTGAATCAGTATGTGCAGGGGGTGCCGGCGTGGGAATCGGCTCGGGGGAAGGTTTATTTCGCCATTGAGAATGGGATTGCTTATAGCGAAGCGAGTTTTCCGCTTACGAGGGTGCCGGCGTTGGCCCAGCGTTGGGTGAACGGGCGGGTCGGGTTGGCCCTGGCGGTGGAAGCGGGTACGCCTCGGGTGACGATCGAATCATTGACAGTCGGGGGCAGACCGGCTCCGACTGCCTTCATGGATGTAGTGGTGGGAAAAGATTTCGGGCCGACGTTGCTGGCGAATCCGCAGGTTGCGGAAATGTTCAAAGGGGTGAAGAGTCTATCGGTGGAGGGGAGCGAGCTCATCTTAAGGAAATGAGCCTAAGGAAATGATCCGCTTGGAATTCGACCGACATGTTTGAAATCAAAGAGAAACCAAAAATGGTTGAGCGCGCCCTGTTGGTCGGGGTGTTTCGGAGGGGAGAGAACGAGGAGAGAGCGGCGCATTTACTGGAGGAGCTGGGGGAGTTGACGGAGACGCTGGGGATTGTGATTGCCGGGAGTCGTTTGGTGCGGATTCCCCAGTTGCAGCCGAAGTTTTTGGTGGGGACAGGGAAAGCAGCCGAATTGTGCGAAGAAGCAAAGGTGATTGGGGCGGAGGTCATCATTTTTGACAACGCCCTGAGCCCCGCGCAGCAGCGGGCCTGGGAAGCCCAGAGCGGGCTCTGCGTGATCGACCGGCACGAGGTGATCCTGGATATTTTCGCTAAGCGGGCGCAGACCAAAGAGGCCCGGTTGCAAGTGGCCTTGGCGCGTATGGAATATTCGCTGCCGCGCCTCACGCGGGCGTGGACTCACCTTTCGCGGCAAGGAGGGGGGTTAGGGGCAAAGGGAGAAGGCGAAACGCAGTTGGAAACGGACCGCCGACTTGTGCGCAGGCGGATTGACAAATTCAAAGCCGAGCTGGTCGAAGTGCGAGCGCGGCGGGCCACCCAACGGAAGCGACGGGAGCGGGTGCCGGTGCCGCACGCCGCGATTGTGGGATACACCAATGCCGGCAAATCATCCTTGCTCAAGGCGCTGACGGCGGCGGAAGTGTTGGTGGAAGATAAATTATTCGCCACCCTGGATACCACCACGAGACGAATCGTCTTGCCGAACAATCGCCCGCTTTTGCTGACGGATACCGTTGGGTTTGTGCGGAATTTGCCTCACGATTTGGTCGACGCTTTTAAAGCAACGCTAGAAGAAGCGGTGTTAGCTGATTTTCTTATCCATGTGATCGACGCGAGTCAGCCCGACGCCTTGGCCTTTCACGCGACGACAATGGATGTGCTGGAAGAACTGGGGGCGTTGGACAAGCCGATCCTCACCGTTTTCAACAAGATCGACAGGACCGAGCCCGAACAGCTTCGACCGCTCCGCTTGGCGTTTCCTGACGCCCTGTTCGTCTCAATCCGGGATGGGGTGCTGATGGAGACATTAGTTCAGCGGATGCAGGAATTGACTCCAAATTTTTCCGAGCCAATGACCCTGCTCCTCCCGCACAACCAGGGCGAGTTAATGGGGCGTCTGCATCGTGACGCCGAGGTGCATCGGGTGGATTACTTGGATGAAGGCGTGCGGGTGCAGGCGACGGTGCCCGACAAATGGCGGCATCTCGTGGCACCGTATCTGGTCGCTGGCAAAGCTCCCCGCCGCTCAGCAACCGTATTGGAGCCCGCTCCATTTTCGCCCTAAGCTGCCCCTTATAAGCTTCCCCTTATAAGATACGCCTTATGATCCCGGCGTTTTGTCTCCCCCTGCATCCGTTGCGGCTTTGCTTGGAGAGGTCCGCTTCATCGCGGCGGCCTCGCTTCGGAGGGCGCGCAAAAGGCTCCAACCCACAGCCACCAAGACGAGCGCGAAGGGAAGGCCGGTGACGATCGACGCTGTTTGCAAGGCCGTCAGGGCTTGACTGCCTCCGGCGATGAGCAACACCCCCGCCACCACCCCTTCCATCACCGCCCAGAAAATCCGTTGCCAAACGGGAGGATCAAGGTGACCGCCAGAGGTTAGGATGTCGATCACCAACGATCCGGAGTCCGAGGAGGTGACGAAAAACAGAATCACCACTGCTATCGCCAGCAATGCCGGAGCGGGTGCCATCGGATAATGGTCCAACAAGACAAACAACGAAGTTGGCAGCGCCTCATGCACTGCGGTCACCAGTCCGCTGTCACCTTGCCCGACCTCAAACAATGCGGCGTTGCCGAAGACACTGAGCCAGATAAAGGTTAATAATGTCGGAACCAACAGGACCCCAGCCACAAACTCCCGCACCGTACGCCCACGAGAGATTCGGGCGATGAACATGCCAACGAATGGCGACCAGGAAATCCACCAGGCCCAGTAAAAAATTGTCCACCCATCCCGCCAATGGGTGCCGCTATACGTTTCTGTCCATGTGCTGAGTCGGACGAAATCTTGCACATAACGCCCGAGATTTTGAACAAATCCGTCGAGCACAAAGAGGGTCGGGCCCGCCAAAAAGACAAAGAGCAACAAAACCAGGGCGAGGAGCATGTTACACTCGCTGATTCGCCGGATCCCGCCGTCCAAACCCATGACCACCGAGGCCGTTGCCAGCGCTGTGATGCCGGTGATCAACCCGATTTGAAGTCCGATATCGGCGGGCCAACCGAAGACAAATTCCAAACCAGCTGCCACCTGCTGCACGCCGAACCCGAGCGAAGTCGCCACACCAAACAAGGCAGCCACTGAGGCCACGATATCAACCAGATTCCCGACCGGCCCCTGGATATGCCGTCCCAACAAGGGAGCGAGGGTAGAACGCACGGTCAGCGGCAGTCCGCGGTTGAATGAAAAATAGGCGAGTGCCAACCCCATCAGTGCGTAAATCCCCCAGGCGTGCAGGCCCCAATGGAAATAGGTGATCGCCATCGCTCGGCCGGCTGCCTCGGGCGATTCGGCTTCCACCGAGGCGGTGGCTGGGCTCATCAGATGGAACACCGGCTCCGCCACACTCCAAAATACCAGCCCGATCCCCATCCCCGCGCTGAACAACATGGCCAGCCATTGGAGGAAGGTGAAATCGGGCACGGCGTTCGCCCCCCCGATCCGAATATCCGCTGCTCGCGAAAAAAGCAGCGTCACGCAAACTACCAGAAAGAAATTGGCAGCGAGCAGAAAAAACCAACCCGCCCCATGAGTAATCCCCGCCTGGGCGGTCCCGAACCACCCGGCCGCCTCTTCGCGGAAGACCAAGGTCAGCAGCACAAAAGCCAATATCAACCCCGCCGACGTGAGAAAAACCGTCGGGTGAAAGGTGCCGGGATCCGGCGGAGCGTAAGAGGGATGGGACTCTTTCGATTCCGGACGAGACGGCGGTCCGGCGGCGCTCATTCTTGCGGTTTCCTAAAGTGGAGAATGCCCCAGGTCAAAAAACCGGCGCGACCAGCTTCAATCCAGTGGCCCAGCCCCGCCAGCATCCGATCCACATAAGCCGGGGCGCATTCCGCAACCAACTCCGTCCGCCGGGCTCCCAGCTCTTCGCGAACCCGACTGTAGTGGGTCACCAATTGATCGGGCCAAGTTTCAATGCCGATCGTTTCCCAACCCAGTGCGGCAGCAAATTGTGTATAGTCTTCGACAGAGCCGAGCGAATCGAGATGAATACGGTCGAGCACCGGTCGCAGGTTTTCCGTATTAGCCCCGGCGGTCTGCATCGGATCGGTAAAAATAAATTCACCGCCGGGACGCAAT
>CAZSPO010000008.1:10333-23142 GCA_964608775.1 uncultured Chthoniobacterales bacterium
CTTCGGCAAATACCTGTTCTCTCCGCCCACTATGCAGGATGGAATCCTGCGACCAAACTAAGTCAAACAAGCCCGGCGCAAATGGGAGCGCTTCGAAGTTTCCTTCCAACACTTCGATTTGGTCAGCCAAACCCGCCACCGCATTTAGCTGTCTGTTTCGATCATTCTGCCGTTCGGCGAGATTCAGACAGGTGACAGCAAAATGTTGGTGCTGCGCCAGATGGCGGGCGGCACCGCCGTAGGCTGCTCCGATATCCAAAAGCCGCGTGCCCTGAGGCCAGTGCGCCAGCCGCGCCGCCATGCGTTCCACCGTGCGATGGCTAGCGGTGGCGATGGGTTCATCCGGGGTGGTATAACAGCCGATGTGAATATCCTTTCCGCCCCAAACCCGGTGATAAAAAGAGTCGGCGTCCTGGCTATTGTAATATTCCCGGGTGGTATCTACGACGGGAGAAGCGGATGGGGCACTCATGCCTCCTCCCGTTCATAACGTTTCTCCGCTACATGAATGAAGAAATCCGGTTCATCCTGATGATAAGTCTCCTGAAAATCGCCGTAAGTCGTCACTTTTTGAAACCCAACATCCAACATCAACCTCTCCACATAGGCTTTTCGCAAGGGAAACATATTCAGGTGAAAATGGCTGCGATCGGGAAATTCATAACGGAAACGGGCCAGCCCTTCATCCACATGCTCCGGCTCGGCCCGGACATTATCTCCACAATAGTAAAAAGTGTGTTTGCTTGAAAAGCCGTTGTCCAGGATTGCGTCGTAGTTGCGTTGGTCCAAAATCAGCACCCCGTCATGCACCAAGGCCGCATAGAATTCCGCGAGGGTCTTCCGTCTGTCCCGTTCGGAAAAGAGATGCGTAAACGAGTTGCCGAGACAGATGACGGCATCGAATTTCCCATTGATGTCCTGGTTCAACCATCGCCAGTCGGCCTGCACCGTCCGGAGAATTTTCCCATGTCGCCGTCCGTTGGCGAAGGCGCGAGCCAACATTTCGGGACTGCCATCGGCTGAGACGACTTGAAACCCGGCCTCCGCGAGGCGGACCGAATGAAAGCCGGTGCCGGTGGCAACATCCAGCACCCGGCGCGCCCCTCTCTTTTTCAGTTGCTCAATGAAAAATTCCCCTTCGCTTTTCCGCCGTTGCTCCCAATCGATCAGTTGATCCCATTTTTCCACAAAAGCGGTGACATATTCTTCTATGTATTTGTCGGTCTCCCGAACTTCAGTCGGTTCATGCCCGTAATCTTGGCGGCGGGCAGTTAGCTCATCGGTTTTCGTTGTGTCTGTCATAAAGGGAAAATAGGAGTTGAAGGGATAGCGGCGAATACGGTCGCATTCGGCGCAAGAGAAAGGCCTGTTCGCTGTCTGGCAGGCCCCAAGCCCGAGCAATTGCGTCGTAGAACGCGTGATCGGGCCGGGCTGCTGTCTGCGCTTGTCTTTCCTCCGACCGGAAAACGAGAAGGCGAACTCCAATCGATGGGTTCAACCGTCGTCCGGCCACAAGTGCGCGGGGCTCTGCCCGCTCCCTGCCATGAGCAGGGCCTGTATGTGAGTGGTGAAGTGAAGTAAACAAACCAGGGCCGGTCTGGCAAGCTTTCCCTTTTTTTAGGGAAAACTTGTGGAAAATACCCCCGGGCGCCTCTCTTGCCCAAGTCTCCTCCCCCCACAAGCAATGGGCGAGCATCAGCAGTGAAGGACACGGGTCGTGAGGGTGCAAGCCCGGACTCATCGCTGAAGAATTGCGGAAACAGATGGGGTCAGTCCAAGATTTCTTGAAAAACGACCCTGGAGCGTATGATGCCTCTTCCCTCGGCGTTTGATGGCAATCGGCACAGGGGGGCGTCGGGGCCCATTCGGTTACTCCCCTGCGTAATCTTCATCAGTTGGCTTCTCGGAGCAGCCGCATCGAACGCGTTGATCGCCTTCGATCACCCGTTGCGTCGTTTACCCAACTCGAATCGCCACGCCTCCGAATCATGTCTTGCTAGGTCATAAAAATTGTCTGGAAGAGCACCCTCTCGCCGATTCCAAACTTCCTCGATCACCAAAAAGAAGCATCTCGGAAGCGGGGGGAAGTGTTGGTGAAAGCGGCCTTCCCTGTATCCCGGTCTCCCTGATGAGCACCCAACATCGCGCTACTCTTATGAAGTGAACACAGATTGATGTTGAAGCAATCCCAACCAACCCAATCGCCGCCCAAAAAGACTCAAGCAGACAGGTATTGAGAATTTCTGCTATCTTGGACTGACCCCTTAGGTTCCCCCTCTTAGGTTCCCCTTGTGTTGCCAAAAAGCTGAATATGCAGCCTGGGACCATAGCGGCACCCGGATCTTTTACAAAAATCAACCAACCACCCCGCCCGCCCCGCCAAGGTCGCCTCATCGGTTCCTTCGGGCATCAGGTGAATCTTTGACTTTGCTAGTTCGGGAACCTCGCTTTTTAACATCGCAAGTGCTTCGACGGCATCTGCCTCCGTTGCGACCACCAATTTGATCTGGTGCGGATAACGCCGGATCCATTCTTTCAGCAGGGCCGGTCGTTGACGAGTGGCCTCGTGGCGCGCGATCCAAGCCGGATCGATGCTCCCCTCCAACGGAGTCGAGTTGCCAAACTTCGGGCTGAGCGAGGCGAGGTCGCAGGCAATGTCGTCCGGAGCCACCGTGCCCGCCGTTTCAATCGTGAGATGGTAGTTCGCCTCTCGAAGTCGGGCCGCAAGATCGTGAATGTTCCGAGCAATCATCGGTTCCCCCCCAGTCAACACCACATAGCGCGTCGGGTAGGTTTTAATCGCTTCGCAAATAACGTTCACGCTCAACTCTTCTCCTTCTGGATGCCAAGAAGCATACGGGGTGTCGCACCACCGACATCGTAGGTTGCAGCCCGACGTTCGGACAAAGACCGAGGGGACTCCCGTCAGTTCGCCCTCACCCTGTATCGAATAAAAAATTTCAGAAATCCGCATTCGATCAGGCGACAGGAGGCCCGGGGAACGGGTCGTTGGACAAATAAAGGGTCGGGTCGGGCAGACCCGACAGGAGAAAGGCCTCCCGACGTTCAACACAGGTGCCACACGCGCCGCAGTGCTTCTCCCCGCCCACGTAGCAGGACCAAGTCTTGGAAAAATCGACCTCCAGTTCCGCTCCGCGCCGGGCAATCGCCGCCTTGTTCATGGCGATGAATGGGCGTTTAAGCTTCACCCCGGCATAGGTCCCGAGACGGATGGCCTCGCCCATCGCGCCCATGAATCCCTCCCGACAATCCGGGTATATTGCGTGATCCCCCGAATGCGCCGCAATCATCAAACTGTCTGCCCCTTTGCTTTCTGCAAACCCTCCCGCTATGGCGAGCATGATCCCATTGCGAAACGGGACGACGGTTTTTTTCATCGATTCCTCCTCGTAATGCCCCTGGGGAATCTCTCCCCCCTTCGTCAACAAGTCGGATTCAAATTGCTCCCCAATGAAAGCAAGCGGTACAGTCACATGCCGAATGCCGAGGAAATCAGCGTGCCATTTGGCAAACGGAATTTCGCGGTCATTATGCTTGGACCCATAGTGAAAGCTAATCGCCGCCACCACCTCTAATTCCTGCGCCGCATGGTAGAGCGCCACCACTGAATCCATCCCGCCACTCACCAAGACGACGGTTTTAGATAAGTCGAGCGACTTCGATGTAGCGGCGGTCTTCAAAATGGGTTTTCCAAGGTATCCGGAAACGCGGCATCCACCGTGACGCTTACTCCACCACGGGGTGCGAATTCTCCGTGCACTTCCAAGCAACGCGGTTTACAGACGCGGCATAGATCTTCGAGAATCCGATTCACAATCTCCTCGTTGAAACTCCGGGTGTTGCGGAAAGAGGCCAGGTAAAACTTCAAGGACTTAGTTTCGATGCAGAGCTTGTCCGGCACATACCGGATATGAATAGCCGCAAAATCCGGCTGGCCGGTGACGGGACAGAGGGAGGTGAAGTCCGCACAGTCAAATTTGACCCAATAATCGCGCTCGGGGAATTTGTTGATAAAAGTCTCCAAAGTCTTGGACGCAGGTTTCTTAGGAAATGCACTGTCGGATCGCCCGAGGAGTTTGAAGTCGGAATGGGAAGAGGCCATTTCAAAACCTTGGGTTCAAGTTACCAAGATGGCAAATTGAATATGGGGGAGAAGCTGGGGCGAGGTGAGCCGCGGTCAACTTTTCAACCTTCTAGCTTTCCAGAGAGCCGTGGCCGCAGCGCTCAGCTCTCCCCACAAAGACCTGGGGCAAGGGAGGCTACTCGGTTTGGCACATGGATTGCTAACGAAGTCAATTTCAAAACCATGGCCAAAAATCGACAACCTGACGCCTCGCCTCTCTTCCTCTTGCCAGCCGTGTCCCGGATGCCCCGTCGCGGGCAGTGGATCGGTCTTTTGCTTGTCACCTTCTTCGTCGCCGGAGCTGGTCTCTTACTCGATAGCCGGGCGCAAGAGGTGGTGGTGACGGAAATCCCTCCTATGACGGAAGAGGTCGTCGCCGAGGAGGTCGAAGCCCCCGCTTTCTTGGATCAAGGGGTCGCCGACATCATGTGGCTCATTTTGTGCGCCTATCTGGTGATGTTCATGCAGATGGGGTTTTCCCTGCTGGAAAGTGGCCTGACCCGCGCGCGGAACACGGTCAATATCATGACAAAAAACCTCATGGATTTCTGCCTCGCCTGTCTCATCTATTGGGCGGTCGGTTATGCGCTGATGTATGGCGAAGCGGGCAATGAGTTCATCGGATGGGACAGCCAATTGCTCTTCCTCGGTTCCGCCAACGTCGGGCAGGATGACGCGTTGAGCGCTGGTTGGCTCTTCCAGGTTGTATTTGCCGGCACGGCGGCCACGATCGTCTCGGGAGCGCTGGCGGAGCGGACCAAACTGGGTGGATATATGATTTATGCCATCTTAATCAGCGGCTTGCTTTACCCGATCGCGGGCCACTGGATTTGGAGCGGGAACGGATGGCTTGGTGCGATGGGAATGCGGGATTTTGCTGGCTCTACCGTCGTCCACTCCGTCGGAGCATGGGCAGCCCTCGCCGGAGCCTACATCGTGGGAGCGCGAAAAGGAAAATATACGCCCGATGGGAAAGTGCATGTTTTTCCCGGACACAACATGGCTTTCGCCACGATGGGAGCTTTTATCCTTTGGTTTGGCTGGTATGGCTTTAACCCTGGGTCGACCCTTGCGGCGGTGGGCGGTATCGCGCATGTTGCCGTGACCACCACCCTTGCGGCGGCTGCCGGCGGGCTCTTCGGACTGGGAATGTCCTGGTTCCGAACCGGCTTCCCCGACCTGACCATGGCCGTCAACGGCGTGGTCGCCGGCTTAGTGGCCATCACCGCCCCGTGCGCCTCTGTCTCGACCGGAAGCGCGGTCATTATCGGGGCGGTAGCGGGTGTCCTGGTCTTTTTCTCCGCCAACTTTATCGATCAAATCATGAAAATTGATGACCCGGTCGGGGCCATCAGCGTGCATGGCACCTGCGGCGCGTGGGGAACTCTGGCGGTCGGCTTGTTCGGTCAGCGCGCGATTGACATTCGGTTTTGGGACGAAGAAACCGCGATTCAAGATGGCCTCTTTTTTGGAGGTGGAGCGAGCCAACTCGTGACGCAGGCCGTGGGTGTCTTTGCGGTGTTGGTTTTCACACTGGCTGTTTCTTTTGTGATCTTTTCCATTGCCAAAAAGACCGTTGGCCTCCGGGCGTCCGATGAGGATCAGGCAGATGGACTCGACATCTCCGAGCACGGCATGGAGGCTTACCCGGAATTCCGGCCCTACGACAAATAGACCCGACGCTTCCTGCAAAGGAAAATGAGATTCAACCTGTGCTCGAGCGAAGCAGGCTCGCTCGGAGTGGACGGTTTTGGCCAAAGCTCCCCAAAGTCTGGAGAGGGAACCCTCCGACTCTGTTGTAGCGGAAGATGCACCGTGAGGCGTGGCAACTTCCGCACCGACGGACCTCTGCAGACTTTGCTTACCCCACTGTTTCATAAAACCAGTCGTGCTTGCTTGATCTTTGTCCAATCGGCTGAGTCGGATGAAAAAATGCGGGCGATTGCCCTCGCAGCCTGCCGGACTTCGTTCGCACGCTCGAAGGACCGACGGGCGGCGATCTTGATACTGTGGCATGACGGTTGTTCTTACGCCAGTTTGTTGCAAGAGTTGACGGAGGGGGTTGGGGCCAAGCATCTTTTCTTCCCATGGCCCTTACTATTTTCCCCTGGCCCCGCGTCGCGGAGCGCTCTTCGGAATTCACCCTGACGGTTGATGGCAAGCCAGTCGATTTACTGGTCGCTGCGGATGGGGCGGTGGCGATCTGGGATGGGGACCAACCGGTGCAGGTCGCGATCACCCTGCGTTGGCCGTTGCCTGGGGAACGGAAGGCGATGGTGCAACCAGCGAGGTATGGGATCACCCCCACTTGGGAGGGAGAGCGGTTGGTGTTCACGCTGGCTGGCCCAGGGGAAGCGGTAGTGGTCATTGCGGGGTTGCCGAAACTTTATCTCCTCTACCATCACCCGCTTGAACTCCCCCCGGCTCAGGGCACCCCCGGCGTTCGCTTTTTTGAGGCGGGCCAATTTTATGAAGCCGGCCTGGTGAAACTGGCTCCAGGTGAGACCCTCTGGCTGGCGGGAGGGGCGATCTTGCACGGGGCCATTCGCATCGAAGGAGCGCATGGGGCCATGGTGCGGGGGCGAGGGATTGTCGATAACCGCTATTTCCTGCGGGGGGGAGCTGAGCCATGCCAGAATCCGGTGTTGGTAGCGGATGCGGACGATGTATTGATCGAAGGAATCACCTGTATCGAACCCCAGACGTGGACGGTGAAAACGGCCAATGCCACTCGAACCCGCATTGAAAATGTCCGGATCATCGGAAACCAGTCGGCCAGCGACGGCATTGATATTACAGGGAGTCGGGATGTCGTGGTTCGCGGCTGTTTTGTGCGGTCGGACGACGATTGTTTGGCGGTAAAGAGTGTGGAATACCGGGCGACCCCAGGTGTGCATGATTGGTGTCGGGACGTAGAAAATATCTTGTTCGAAGGTTGCCTGCTGGACAAACACGGCGGCGGCAGCGCGATGGAGTTGGGCCACGAGTTTCGTTGCGCTCATGTGCGGGGGATCACCTTCCGTGACATTGATGTGCTGGCCTGCCACCGATTTGGCTCGGTCTTTTCCATCCGGCATTGCGACGACGCATTAATCGAGGAGGTGCTCTACGAAGATATCCGCGTCGATCATCATTACAATGAGCTGATCGGGTTCCGGATCATTCGCAGTCGCTATTCCAAGAGCGCCGAGCGGGGCCGGGTGCGCGGGGTGACCTTACGCCGAATCCGGGTGGCCGAAAGTATTTATAACGCGGGATACACCGTCTCGCACATCGGGGGTTGGGACGAAGCGCACGGCTTCGAGGGGGTGTTGTTGGAGGATGTGGAGTTCGGGGGACACCCGGTGCGGGGGCCGGACGATCTCGATCTTTACGTGAAGTATTGCCGAGGACTTGAGTTTCGTTGAAGTCCGGTGGGCAGCTTCCCTGGGGGGGGGCGGCGGCGGGGGGCGCTTTAAGCCGTCCGTCCGCAGCAGGCCTTGAATTTCTTGCCGCTGCCGCAGGGGCAAGGGTCGTTACGACCGACCTTTTCCCGGGCGGGCTGCGGACGTTTGAGCGGGAGCTCGATTCTTGGAGGCTGATTCGCGCTGGGATCGGCGGCCAGGAGGGTGGTGGCTCCCTGGGAGGAAGACGGGCCGCCTGGGGCGAATCCCTGGCCCTGGGGAAGGTCGCCTCCCAAAAGATTTTGGGGTAAGTTGCGCAGGAAATTTTCGAACGCCTGCAAATTGGAAGTGCTGCGGAAAAGGTTGTGCAGAACTTCGGAACGGATGCTGTCCATCAGGCCGACGAACATTTTGTAAGCCTCGTTTTTGTATTCCACCAGCGGATCTTTCTGGCCGTAAGCCCGCAAATGAACCCCTTCGCGCAGGGCATCCATGGCGTAGAGATGTTCCTGCCAGAGCCGGTCGATGGCATTGAGGATGACGTAACGTTCGAGGCCAGCGAGAGCTTCCGGATTTTCGTGGGAACACTTGGCTTCGTAGGCGTCGGTAATCAGTTCAATCAAGAGCGTGTTGACGGCTTCCTCATCCTTTTCGTCGAGCCCGGCTTTTTCTTTGGTCAGACCGACAGGGAACGTGGTGTTGACCCAGGTGAGCAGCCCTTCGTGATCGACCGGCGAATCGCGGTCGTCAGGAAAGAATTCCCTCACCTTTTTGGGGAGAGTTTCTTCGATAATTTCATGGATCAACTTGCGGGGATCTTCGGCCTCCAGCACTTCGTTGCGGAAGCCGTAAACGACCGACCGCTGCTGGTTCATCACATCGTCATATTCCAACACCCGTTTCCGGGACATGTAGTTGCGGCTCTCGACCCGT
The DNA here is from genome assembly GCA_964608775.1 of uncultured Chthoniobacterales bacterium. Taxonomy (GTDB): domain Bacteria; phylum Verrucomicrobiota; class Verrucomicrobiia; order Chthoniobacterales; family CAZSPO01; genus CAZSPO01. The sequence continues at coordinate 18,794 of CAZSPO010000008.1, forward strand.
TTCTGGGCGGTTTCGACACTCTTGTTCAGCCAAGGATGCTCAAGCTCCTCCCCTTCCTTCATTCCGAAGGTCTCCATAATTTTTGTCATTCGGTCGGAGGCCCCGAAATTGCGCATCAGATCGTCTTCAAAACTGACATAGAACCGGGAAACCCCCGGATCGCCCTGGCGGGCGCAGCGACCGCGGAGCTGGCGGTCGATTCGGCGGGATTCATGGCGCTCGGTGCCGATCACCGTGAGACCGCCGAGTTCAGAAACGCCTTCACCGAGTTTGATGTCGGTGCCGCGGCCCGCCATGTTTGTGGAAATTGTCACGACCCCGGCCTGGCCGGCGCGCGCGACGATTTCCGCTTCTTGCCGGTGGAACTTGGCGTTCAAAACGCTGTGCGGGATTTTTTCCCGTTTTAACATCCGGCTGAGGACTTCCGAAGATTCCACACTGGCGGTGCCAACCAGGACCGGTTGCCGGTTCGCGTGGCGTTCGCGAACTTCGTTGACCACGGCGTTAAATTTCTCCCGGCGCGTTTTAAAGATGCGATCATTTTGATCGAGGCGAACGCAGGGGCGATTGGGCGGGATCACCACCACGTCGAGCCGGTAAATGTCGTGAAACTCGTTGGCTTCTGTTTCGGCGGTGCCGGTCATGCCGGCGAGTTTTTGGTAGAGCCGGAAATAGTTCTGAATGGTGATGGTGGCGAGGGTCTGGGTTTCCCGGTCAATTTTGACCCCTTCCTTGGCTTCCACAGCCTGGTGCAATCCGTCGCTCCAACGGCGTCCCGGCATTTTGCGACCGGTGTATTCATCGACGATGACGACCTTGTTTTCTTCGACGACATACTGGACATCGCGTTCGAAGAGACAGTAAGCGCGGAGGAGCTGGGCGATGTTATGTATCCGCTCGGCTTGGTGGTCGCAGTGGTTTTGGCGGTCGGCGCGGCGTTTGGCTTTTTCTTCGGCGCTGAGGTCGGGATCGACTTCGATATCGGCGAATTCACTTAGCAAGTCAGGGAGCACAAAAGCATCGGGATCGTCGGGGTTGAGGAAGCTGCGGCCTTTCTCTGTGAGATCCGAGTCGTGGGCGCGTTCGTCAATGGAGAAGAAGAGATCCTCCTTGAGGTTGATCAGCTCTTGTTTTGAAGTGTCTTGATAGTAGTAAAGTTCGCTCTGGTCCACCAGTCGCCGAAGCTCGGGATCTTCCATCAAGCGTAGCAGTTGCTTGTTGCGAGGGTTGCCGAGTTTGACCTTGTAGAGGATGTGGCCAGCCGCCTCTTTCTCGTTTTTTTCGAGGAGTTGTTTGGCCTGTGCCATCAGCTCCACGCAATAATTCATCTGGCGTTTCACCAGTTGCTCGACCAGCGGTTTAAACTTGTCGTATTGGTGGGTGGAAACCGTGGCCGCCCCGGCGATGATCAACGGGGTGCGTGCCTCATCGATGAGGATGGAATCGACTTCATCAATGACGCAAAAGAAATGCCCGCGCTGGACCTGTTGCTCGCGGGTGGTGGCCATGCCGTTGTCGCGCAGATAATCGAAGCCAAACTCCGAGTTGGTGCCGTAGGTGATGTCGCAGGCATACTGCTCCCGACGGACGGAGGGAGGTAAATCGTTCTGGATCACCCCAATGGTGAGCCCGAGAAATTTTAGCAACCCGCCCACCCATTCGGCGTCGCGTCGGGCCAGGTAATCGTTCACCGTGACAATGTGCACGCCGCGCCCGGAGAGGGCGTTGAGGTAAAGGGGCAGGGAGGCGACAAGGGTTTTACCTTCTCCCGTGGACATCTCGGCAATCTTTCCGCTGTGCAGCACCATGCCGCCCAGGAGCTGCACGTCAAAATGAATCATCTGCCACGTTTGCGGTTGATCGCAGACTTCCCAGCTGCGTCCGCAAAGTCGGCGCGCTGCATTTTTTACCACCGCGAACGCTTCTGGCAGCAGGGCATCCAGGCGGGTGGCGAGCTGGTCGTCCTCTTCGATTTGGGAAAGTTCAGCTTTCCACTCGGCGGTTTTGGCCCGGAGCGCTTCTTCGGAAAGGCTTTGGTATTCGACTTCCAATTCGTTGATCCGCCGGACGGTGGAAGCCATCTTGCGGAGTTCGCGTTGGTTTTTTGAACCGACGATTTTATTGATGATCCATTTGATCATGGGATGACGGCTGGCGTGGGGTGGAAGAAGGAGGTGGAAGAAGCGAGGGCATCAAGCGCTGCCAGGGTGAGTGGCTGGGATGGCCGCGAGGTCGGGGGGCAGGGCATCGGCCGGGAAGGTTTCAACGGAAAGACTGAGGAGAGAAATCAAGGGGCAACCAAAGTCGGCGTGTTCGCCGCCACTGCGATCGACCAGGCTGGCGACCACCACAGGAAGGCCGCCGTGGGCGCGGACAATTTCGACTGTCTCAAGGGCCCGCCCACCGCGGGTGATGACATCTTCGGCGATGACGCAGCGTTCCCCGGCGTGGATGGCGAAGTTCCGTCGGAGGACGAGATGGCCCTCCTCTTTTTCCACGAACAAGTGGCGTTTTCCGAGGTGCCGGGCGAGTTCGTGGCCGACGAAGAGGCCGCCCATAGCGGGGGAGATGACGGTGGTGACTTCAATATGCGTGAGGCGTTCGGCGAGCCAGCCGCAGACTTTGGAGGCGATCTGGGGGTATTGAAGCAAATGGGCGCACTGAAAGAACTGTCGACTATGCAGGCCAGAGCGGAGGACGAAGTGCCCGTTCAACAAGGCTCCGGTCGTTTCGAAGAGCTGAAGGAGTTCGGTGGCGTGAGGATCGTTCATGAGGCAGGGTGGGCGATCGCTTCAATCTCCACCCGAGCCCCGCGGGGGAGCGCGGCGACCTGGATCGTGCTGCGCGCGGGAAAGGGCTCGGCAAACCGCTCGCTGTAAAGTTGGTTGACTGTTTGAAAGTCGGCAAGGTCGGTGAGAAAAATCGTAGTTTTCACCACGTCCGCCCAGGTAGCTCCGCCAGCTGCGAGCACGGCTTCGAGGTTGGCGAGGACCTGGTTGGTCTGGGCTTCAATCCCCTCCACAGGGCCGCTGCCGTCGGGTCGCAAGGGAATCTGACCGGAACAGTAGAGCCAGCCTTCGCAGCAAATCGCCTGCGAGTAGGGGCCGATGGCTGCTGGGGCAGTGGTTGTAAGGACGGGCGTTTTCATGTGGGAAGACCGGGCGCGAAGTGTAACAGCGCGGAGAAAGGTGTCAAAAGAAGGTTGCCCTGCCCGGCATAGGAGGTGGGCGACGGGAGCTTGCCCCTCTTGACCCCCCCGCGAGTCCGGGAGATGATGCCCCATGCTTCCCACCACGCACCAGCATCTTTCCGTGGCGGAATACCGGAAGCTGCCGGAAGGCCCGCCTCATTTTCAATTGATCGCCGGAGAACTTTACATGTCGCCGTCACCCCGTTTTTGGCATCAGGAAATCGTCCTCGGGATTGCCTCTTCCATCCGCGAATATCTCCGGCGGCATCCGATTGGGAAGGTGGTCGTGGCCCCTTCGGACGTGGAGCTTTCGCCTGAAGATGTTTACCAACCCGACATCTATTTCGTTTCGCAAACCCGCTACGACATTCTCTGCGAACACGGAGCGATCGGGGCTCCCGATTGGGTGATCGAGGTGCTCTCCCCCGGCACCGCCCAGCTCGACCTGGGGCCGAAACGGGAAGCGTATGCCCGCGCTGGCGTGGGTGAATTCTGGATCGTCCGTCCCCAAGAAGGGCGGGTTGATCTCTATCGTCTGCAAGAGGTGAGCACCCACCCGTTGCACGCTTTCACGATGGCGGACACGCTCTCTACTCCGCTGCTGCCCGGTTGGTCGCTCCCGGTCGCCGAAGCGCTGGCGCGCTGATCCAAACGCTGGCGTGTTGATCCAAGCGCTGGCGCGTCTGGAATCAGCGTTGGTGTTCCATTTCCGCCATCCATTCCACGAGCCGTGGATAAACCAGGTCCACGCGGGCACCGGTCTGCTCAGGATCGATGCTGTCGTGGGGCACTTGTTCTTCCCAAGGAAATTCCCGGACTGTCACTCGCCCGGGGGCGTTGGCCTGCCAGATTGCGGCCAACTCGGCGGCTTGCGCATTGTTCACCGCCACATCAGCCGCAGAGGTCACCACAAGGATGCGGCCCGCTTCTGGAGGGGCTTGGCGGGCCGCCTCAAATGTTTCAAGTCCCACCCGTAACACATGGGCAATCGGATGAGTCGCAAACTGCGGGTAAGCATGCGCGGGCCCTTCCAACTGATCTTGGAGCACCGGATCCCACCATACCAGCCGGTTAGGCAGTCGGTAAATCAGACGGGCCAGCGGCGCGACCCAATCCGGCGGCACGCCCGCCGGGGCGAAAAAGGGGGCAATCAACACCA
>CAZSPO010000009.1:0-22776 GCA_964608775.1 uncultured Chthoniobacterales bacterium
GCCCGCCAACGTGGAAATCCTCGATGAAAGTGCCGCCACCGCCGCGCTCGCGCTGCAACGGCCCGAAGCAGCCGGACTCTTCGCCCGCGCCACCGGTCAACCGATGCCCGCACGGAACACGGTCTCCACTCTCCAAATCGGCGGGATGCCCCTCCTCGTGGCCGGCACCGGATACACCGGCGAACCCGGTTGCGAATGGTTCTTTCCCGCTGACCGCGCTCCGGAAGTGTGGGATTGGCTCATGAAAAATGGGGCGGGCGTCCTCCACCCCTGCGGTCTTGCCTGCCGCGATTCGCTTCGTTTGGAGGTCTGTTTTCCGCTCAATGGCCAGGACCTCGATGAGGCGCATACCCCGTTCGAAGCCGGGCTCGACCGTTTCGTTAAATTGGCCAAGGGCCCGTTCACCGGTTCGACCGCCCTTGCCCGCCAGCAAACCGAGGGGGTGCCCCGTCTCCTCGCCGCTTTTGTGATGGAGGGCAAAACCCCACCCCCCCGCGCTCATTGCCCCGTCTTTGTGCAAGACACACCGACCGGGGAAGTCACCAGCGGCGTCCAATCCCCGTCCTTGCAGAAAGGGATCGGAATGGCCTATCTCCCTCCTGAACAGACCCAACCCGGCACCGCGATCGAGATCGAAATCCGCGGCCAACGCCATCCCGCCCGTATCCAATCTAAACCGCTCTATCGCAAAGCATGAATGTGCCCGACGACCTCCGCTACGCCGCCTCCCACGAATGGCTCCGCCCCGCCGATGACGGGACGGCCCGACTCGGCATCACCGACCACGCCCAACATGAACTGACCGACATCGTCTTCGTCGATCCTCCCGAACCGGGACGCACGTTGCGGGCGGGAGAGGTCATTGCCGTCGTCGAATCGGTCAAGGCCGCCAGTGATATTTATGCCCCCGTCGATTGTGAGGTCCTGGAATCCAATGCGGCTCTCTCCAGCGATCCCGCCCTGGTCAATACTGAGCCGTTCGGCGAAGGCTGGATCTGCCGGGTTAAACTTGTCGATCCGACCCAACTCGACAGTCTCCTCTCCCCCGAAGCTTACCGCGATCAAATCGGCTGAATCCTCATGGGGCATCAAACAGGCCAGGGTCTATGAAATATTGGGGGGGATTTCCACGGAATGCACACGACCAGGGCTTGCCAAATCAGCCCCCTCTTCGCCATACCCACGTCATGTTCCATCGCCTCCTCCTGCTCGCCCTCCTCTGCACCACTCCCGCTTGGCTCCCCGCCGAAGAAACCCTCACCATCGAAGCGATCATGGTCGAAGGTCATAAAGGTAAGGACACCCTTCTCAAACGGGTGATCGCCGGCACCGCCACGGATGAGGAAAAAGCCCGCCTCGTCACTCTCTACGAAGCGCTCGCGGAACTGACTCCGGCCAAAGGCGAAACGGATAGTTGGAGCGAAAAAACCGCCCTCCTTCTCAGCGCCGCCCAAGCCATTCAAAGCGGGGACGCCGCTGCGGTGGCCCAGCTTCGGACGGCCTCAAATTGCAAGGCCTGCCACAGCCTGCATAAATAGGCTAACTAAGCTAAATCACCCCCCCTGTTTCATCAAAACAGGAAGGGGTTGCCCCGCAGATTTTCGTGCAGAGCGCGAAGTTGCACCAGGGGCGGATGACAATCTGGCGATTCACATGCCCTATCGTGGTGATGGGTGCTTTGTCCATGTTCTTGCGCGGACGATCCATTCTCGGGCGCGGATTCTGTGGCTATGGTGGGTCTATTCGATCTCACACGGTTCACCATGTCCACCTCCCCGCAATCCGACACAGATAAACTCGCGCCGCGCAATACCGATCCGTTCTGCCCTCCGGTTTACAGCGTCCAAGATCACGTCGACGCCCTCCATTACTCCGGTTACACCCAAGTCCCGCAGGCGCTCCCATCCAATTGGCTGGAGCCGCTCCGGCAATTATGCTCCGATGTTAGCCGGGATTATGGCGATGCTTACTCGGCCGGGTTGGACCATCGGACGGTCGGGATCAATCATAAAGCCGATCGATTACCCAACCCTTACCGAGTCGGCATGGCCCGCTGCGCCTATCTTTGGGGGCCGCCCGTTCTCGATTTGCTCGATCTCGATATTATTCATGAAATTGGGTCGCGTTGCATTCATCTCTATCAATTGAACGATGTCGCCGTGAACACCGCGTTTCCTGATACCGGTCGACAAGCGTGGGGGTTCCATCGAGATTATCCCCATCACCAGGTCGAGAATGATATCCGGCATCTCTTCCTCTGGTTCTTCTTTATGCTCGACGATTTCACCCCCGAAAACGGGGCGACGTGGGTGGTCCCCGGCACCCACCGCAAGCGGAGCGGCGAAGTTTGCCATTACGACCGGATCAAAGGCGACTCCAGCACGGACGCCTATCCCACCAAGCTGCAGGTGACAGGCAAAGCCGGCGATCTTTTTATTGTGGATCCCAACGCGCTCCATGCCCAGGGCATCAACCAAACCAACCAGGATCGCCGGGCCATTAACGTCCGCCTCTGTTACGCCCTCGGCAATGATCAATGCGACCATTGGGCCGTGGCCGGCGAACTCATTCAGAAGCGGCTTTCTCCCCGGGTAGCCACGATGCTGCAAACCCGCCAACTCGGTTTGCCAAAAACCTGGCCCTACTACCCGCCCATTTACGAAACGCTCTGATTGATCCGGACTAGCGACGGGTAGTTACACGTCCACGATATTCCCGTGGACTCGTGCCAGTTAATCGCCGGAATTGTCTTGTGAAATAGTTGCTGTCTTCAAACCCCGCCACCGCCGCCACCTCCCCAATCCGTAACGGAGTCGTCTGCAGCAGCCGCTGCGCGCGCCCAATCCGCAGGCGCACCAGATGCTCAATCGGCGGACGACCCATGACCGCTTTAAACTCCCGGAAAAAGGTCGAGGACGACATCCCGGCCACATGAGCGAGTTGTTCGACGGTGAGCGGCTCGGCCAAATGCCGTTCCATATAGCTAATCACCCGGCTCAACCCGCCCACCGACGCGGTGGCATCCTCCACTTCTTCTTGGTAAAGGCGTGCCAAAAAAATCTGCAGCCGCATCCAGATCGCCACGGCTGCACAACGATGCCCGACCGCTTGGCTCCCCAGTTCGCCTTCCAACTCCCCGATCAACCCGAGCAACTCCCGTAACGGGCTCCCCTGCAAGCGGAGCCGATTCTTAAACGCGCGCTGACGCCTGACCAACGGTTCAACTTGAAAAAGGGCCACATACCCGCTCGACCCACTCAAGTCATGCAGGGGAGCCCGCAAACCGCCCGAATCAAAAAGAATGTTAATCAATTGGAGCGCCTCCGCTTCCGGATAACAATGCCGGGTGTTCCCCAACAACACAAAGATATCGCCCCGCTGAATCTCATACCGTTGGCCATCCACTTGATGCATCCCACGCCCGCCCGTGATGACCACGAGCTCTTCAAACTCATGCCCGTGCGGCTCGCGGCCCACCCCGTGATCGTCGATTCGAATGACTTTTAGCCCCAGGCTCCCCGGCGGGAATTGGTGCGACTTTAACATGGTTTGGGGCACGAGAGGATCGTGCTGGTTTTTGCAACCATCGTCAAGGCGGGGCCTGCTCCGATCCATTAGATTCTCAATCGTCAATGGATAGCCCCCCGCCATTCCTCCACGCCAACCCCTCTCCCCCTCAACCTCATTATGCCCCTAAAAATCGGAATCGTCGGCCTTCGCGGCATCGGCCAAACCCACACCAAATGTCATCACAACGATCCTCTGAGCGACCTGATTGCCGTTTGCGATTCCTTTCCCGGTCGGGCAGAGGAAACGGCGGCAAAATATCCCGGTGTTCAATCTTATCACCGTCTATGTCACATGCTGGACGCCCATCCCGATCTTGATGTCGTCGATGTTTGCACCGGCGGATACGAGAACGGCGGCTGGCATTTCGAGCCGACCATGGAAGCGCTCGCCGGCGGCAAACATGTGCTGGTAGAAAAACCGATGAGCAACGACATCGCGGAAGCCCGTGAAATGGTGCGGTTCGCCCAGGAAAAAGACCGTTACCTGGGGTGCAACCTCAACCATTACTTTAGCCCGACCGCCGATGCCGCCAAAGGACTCATGAAAGAGGGGAAAATCGGGGAACCGGTCTATGTCCTGCATCGCATGGGCTTCATCGGAGGAGCAGCCACTTACGGAGGTGCCGGGGGCGGTCCCAACTTAAACGGCTTTCCCCATGCCCATCTCAAGGCCTTCCTCGCTCATCCCTTCAGCCTCATGCGCCATTTTGCCGGTGATATCACCCATATCCAAGCCTTCATGGACCGCCCCTCCTTCCGGCGGGCGGCCGCCGACGACATGATCTCGATCGCGAGTGTGCATGTCCGGTTTGTCAATGGTTGCACCGGTTATCTGTTCAGCTCCCGCGGCGATGTCACAATGGGGATGGGGGGTTGGTGGAGCTTTGAAATGGGCGGCACTCATGGCACCTTTTGCATTGAGAATTGCGTCGAGCGCATGACCTATTATCCCGCTCCCAAGCCGGGGGATAACTTCCCCCTCGGTCGCCAACCCGAGACGGAGGTGCTGGAAACCGGCCTCACCGATTATTCCGCCACGTTCCCGATCCGGATTCATGCTTTCCTGGAAGATGTTACAAACGGGGTGCCAAAAGCTAAATTGCGCGGGTCCGGCCGGGATGCCCTGGCGACGTTGGAATATACCTTCGCCGCCATCGATTCGGCGGAACAAGGCGGCACCCTCGTCAGACCTCACCCCCTTCCTCTCCCCAAACGCGATATTCACGATTAATTTATCCCCTCATTCTTATGCAACTAGGAGCAAACTCGGTGCTTTTTGGTGGTCACGATCTGGAATCGGCTTTCCGCATTCTCAAGTGGTCGGGCTACGATGGAATTGAAATCTCCGCAATTGATAATATGAGCGAACATCTCGTCATGGCCCGATGGCGGGAATGCGCCCCGCTCATCAAACGGCTCGCAGCAGATTACGAACTCCCCTTGCTGGCAATGGAACAACCCTCCACCGAGCCTGCCCGTATGGAAGAGACGTTTCAGGCTGCCGTGGAGTGCGGGATCCCAATCATTAACGCGGGGCCCGGCGGGAAAAGTGACGAACCGGGTTCTCTCGAGGCCCGTATCGAACACCTCGCCGGACTGGCGGAACGGGCGGTCCATTACGGCGTGACCCTCTGCGTGAAGGCGCATGTTGGTAATGCCATTTATAATACGCCCACGACGTTACAAGTTCTGTCAGCCATTGACTCACCCACATTCGGGCTCGACATGGATCCGAGTCATATCCATCGAGCGGGCGAAAACCCCGTCGAAGCCCTCCGGCAGGTGGTCGGGCGTGTCCGACATGTCCATATCCGGGATTGTAAAGGGCGCGAAAAAGGGCCGGGCAAACCGGAAGATCAGGCGAATGGCCGAGGGGACATCGATCTCGCCGGCTACCTCCGGGTCCTGCACGAGGCGGAATACACCGGGCCGGTGAATCTCGAAGTCATCGGGGCAAAAGAATATCCCATCGAACGCTGCGCCATAATCGCGGCGGAAACCCGGGGCCATATCCAAGCCTGTCTTCAGGCTTGCGGGGCGAGGTGAACCTCTTTGGAAGGCGTATTCATCCCCTGCACTCTAACATTCTTCACTCATGAGAAAACATCCCAACATCCTCCTGATTGCCGTCGACTCCCTGCTCAGCACCCACATGAGCGGGTATGGTTACCCTCGATTGACCACTCCGCACATTGATGCGTTCGCCAAAGAAGGGACTTTGTTTGAAAACACTTTCTGTCCCCATGTGCCGACTACACCCGCTTATGCCTCGATGCTCACCGGCATGGATTGTTTTGGCACAAACATCGTCGCGCTCCGGCACAAAGGCGATATCTCCCCCGGCGTAGGAACCCTGCCGGAAATGCTGGCCGGTCATGGCTATGAAACCCTCTGTGTGGGGTTTGAAAAAAATGTCGCGGGTCGCGGGTTTGCCAAGTATGTTAACTTCGAAAACTGGGGTTCCTTGGAACAGGGTCGCAGCCCCAAGGCGGATAATCTGAACGCTGCCTTCTTCCCCGAGCTAGAACGTTTGGCGGCTGGGAGTCAGCCTTTCTTTGTCATGCTGCGTCACATGGATCCGCATTCGCCCTACCTGCCGCCGGCTCCGTTTGATACGATGTTCTATCAGGACGACCCCTGCGATCCGGAAAAGACCAGCATGGCGGGGGCGTGGGCTTTCAAGCCGTTCGCGGATTATTTCAAATCATGGATTCCCGAGGGGGTGACCGATGCCGAGTATGTTGTGGCCCAATACGACGGGGCGCTGGCCTATATGGATGCCTGTATCCGGAAAATTTTTACCAAGCTGGAAAGTCTTGGGCTGGCCGAGGAAACGATTGTCGTGTTGAACGGCGACCACGGGGAGACGCTCGCCGATCACGATTGCTGGTTTGATCATCATGGCATCTATGATGTCTGTCTTCGGGTCCCCCTGATCATTCGGTACCCTGGGAAAGTCGCCGCCGGGAAACGGGTGGCCGGTTTCAATCAACACAAAGATCTCGTGCCAACTTTGCTTGAGCTTGCAGATATCCGCGAAGATCGGACCTTTGACGGGCGTTCGCTCCTCCCGATGATGCGGGGGGAAGTGCCGAGTCACGAGTCTTCATTTTACCTCACCGAATGCACCTGGATGCGCAAACACGGCTGGCGCACCCCCGAATGGAAATTGATTGTGGCGCTAGAACCGGACTTTCATTTCAAACCGGAAGTTGAATTATACAACTTGGTGACCGATCCAGGTGAGCATCACAATCTCGCCGAAAGTCATCCCCATATTGTCACGGCTCTGCGCGAGGAAATGGCTCATCATATCGCGGCACGCACCGCCGCCACCGGTCGCCCGAATCCGGTCGAGCATCAGCCAGGCTGGCATAACAAGGCGGGTATAGAATACTTCACCTCCAGCCAGCAGGCCTACGACTCGCTCTACCTCGGCAGCCCGCGGGAAGCCTCGAAATTGCAGGCGGACGCCAAACCATGAATGCCGCCCGCCGCCAACGGGTCGCGGTGATCGGTCTCGGGGGGATCGGTCATCTCCATGCCTCGCTTTACCGGCAAATCGAGGGGGCCGACCTGGTCGCCGTCTGTGATATTGACCAGGCACGGGCGGATGCGGCCGCTCTCAAGCACGGGGTGCCGGCCTTTTACGATGTCGCGGTTATGTTGGGCGAAATCGCCCCCGATATGGTTAGTGTGACAACGGGCGGATACGAATATGCGAGTGACCATTACGAGCCGACCATGCAAGCCTTGGAAGCCGGAGTCGCGGTGCTGGGCGAGAAGCCAATTAGCAACGAAATACCGAGAGCCCGAGAGATGGTGGCCAAGGCGGCGGAGAAAGGGGTTTGTTATGCGATCAATCTCAATCACCGCTTTACTCCCGCCGCAAAATTGGCTCGGCAATGGGTCGAAGAAGACCGCATTGGGCATCAGCTCTTCGTCAATGTGAGTATGTGGATCAAAAACCCGCGCGAAACCTCCCCCTGGTTTCAAATCAAAGCGCTCCATCCGCACACCATCAATTTGATTCACTACTTCTGCGGCCCGATCAGCGCGGTGCATTGCTTTGCAGCCAAAGCACCAGGGCGCCAGATCTATTCCAACGCCCAATTTAACCTACAGTTGGCCAGCGGCGCGGTGGGGCATCTCTGCGGCAGCTACGACATCGAACGGGGCCACCCAATGGAACGGGTGGAAGTCGCCGGGTTGAAAGGGCGGTTTGTCATAGAAGATATGTATCGGGAAGTCACCCTCTACCCGGCGGGCAACCCAGTGAAACAGGTTTATACCAACCCGGTCTTTGGCGGTATGGAAAGCTTTGATGACACCTTCCGCAACCGGCTCACGGCCTTTGTCGACCAGTTGAATGCGGGCTCTGCCCCCGAGGCCATCGATGGCTCCGCCCAGGAAGGTCTCGCCGCCCAGCTCGTGCTCGACGCCGCTATTCGCTCCATCCAAACCGGCGCCGTCGCGCAGGTCGAACCGATCTAACTTCCATGACCACACTCTCTGACACCCCCCTCATTACCATCATCGGTCGCGGCCATTCCGGCACCCGCGCCATCTCTCATACCCTCACAGAAAGTGGTGTTTACATGGGGGGCAACTTGAATCAATCGGGGGATTTGATTCCGGGGAAAGACCTCTATGATGCGTGTCGGGTCATGGCTCCGCACGTTCGACATTTGGGGAATGGGGAGTGGGATTTCTCTGCCTTACACGAGATGAAAATCCCGGAGGTATTCACTGATTTGGTGCGTCGTTACCTCGGCTCGGTGCTGGAGTTGGAAGCGCCGCAGCGGGGGTGGAAATTGCCGGAGACAACCTTGATCTACCCCTGGATCGTCCGGTTGTTTCCAAACAACCTTTATATTTATTGGGTGCGGGACCCGCGGGACGCGATTCTTTCCGGGCATTTGACTGATGACCTCGCCGATTTCGGGATTGAGTATCCGCCCTGTACTGACATTTCGGAAAAGCGAGCATTCAGTTGGCGCTATCAAACCGCCATCTATCAAGCGACCCCGAAACCGGCTCGGCTGATAGAAGTGCGCTTTGAGGATTTTATCCTGGAACAAGAAGCCACCCTCACGCGTCTAGAAGCCTTTCTCGGTTTTCCGCTGGCCCGCATTCCGGTGCGACCGGAATCAGTGGGCCGTTGGAAACAGCAAGCGCTTCCTCCTGTGACAGGGATTTTCGAGGAAGAAGCAAGGCGTTGGGGTTATCTTCCGTCGGCGAAAACCGCCTGAGCAGGTCAACCCCACTGTTGAAACATTGGGGTCAAGTCGGGAGGTTCGTTTCGAGTATGGCTTCCTTGAGGGTAAGAATGCGGGTCCCCCGGAAGGGATTGAGCACAAGGAGATCTTCGTCACCTGTGATGAGGATTGTGGCCTGGCATTTAAGTGCGAGTTCGAGGAAACGGTTGTCTTTGGAGTCGCGACATTCACTGATGAAATCCGTTGGCTCGTGCCATTCGGCTTTCGCGACAAACTGCTTTACCAAAACCTCGCGGTTTTCCCTCGTGATGGTGCGGTCGAATTTTTCCCGCACAGCGCCGCGCTGACCAGCAGGTGGGTGTCGAACACCAGCATCAGGACGGATGGATCTCCGCCAGAATTTCATTGAGCTTTTCTTCCGTCAACCCCCTTCCCTTGCTTGGTCCGAAGCTTGGCGAGCGGCTTCATTCAATACCCTGATCGAGAGCCTCCGAAGACGGCGATACTCTTCGATCGGAATGAACGCCCCGATTTCCCGCTGCTGTCGTTTGATGATGACGGGTTCGCGACTGCCCTTCTCTAGAAATTCGCCGAATTTTGTTCGCACTTCCGTCGATGACATGGTGATCATTATGCGCAGTTCTTACAAGTCGGCGGTTTTGTCAATTTCGGGGTTGTTCCTGTTTTGCTTAAGACAGGGCATCCAACGCATTGCCCTCGGCTGTCTGGGCGATTCAGTGGGGAAGGACCTGACTGGCAAGGGAGGCGGAGGCGGAAAGATGCTCGCGCAGCCGCTGAATGGCTTGGCTCCTCTTTCCCTCTAGAAGAGCCTGGACGATGGTCGCATGTTCTTCTAGCGCGTTTTCCGCGAGCCGTTTGCCTCGAGCCACGCGGTGCTGGAAGATCCGGATAAACGTCCAAATTTGACCGAGAGAAAATTGCAGCCAGGGGTTCTCGCAATGGCGGATCCAAATCATGTGCAGGGTTTCATCCACCGCTAAGGCTTGTCGCAACAAAGTCGATGTGGAGCGGTTTTTCCGAAGTGAATCGATTTGGTTGGCCAGCTTTTTCAGTTCGGACAGGGGCAACCGGGGAGCCGCCAGTTCCAGGGCGCGTGCCTCAAGCAGGGCGCGGACTTCATACAAACCTTGCACATCTGCGGGCATGAGCGTCCGAACCAAAGGGCGTTGGTTGGGACGAAGCGCCACCAAACCGAGGGCGGACGCCCGTCGGACCGCTTCCCGGATTGGCGTCCGGCTGACCCCCCACTCAGAAGCTAGTCGAGATTCCCGCAGGGGTTGGCCCGCCGGGAGCGAACCTTCGACAATCGCTTCAACGAGTCGTTGGAAAATCAGTTCGGCCGTGTCGCCCGTTCGGCGCGGGGTCGGCGAGTCGGGCATGGATTAAGGAAACACAAGGGGGGCTGCCAGCTTAATGAACCTTTCCAAACGGCAAGTCAATGCCATCACGCCCCGGAGCCTTTCCCTGACATGGGGCCGTTGCGATGCGCCCCTCCTGGAACGACAGAACTCTGCGCAAAATGATCAAGCGCGCAGGAAGGGTTTTAGGAAACCGTGGGGTCGAGCAACCAGCGTTTGAACGCGGCCAGGAGGGGCGGACTTAGCTGGTGCCCGGCGTCCGGGTCGACCATCTGGGCAGCGGAACCGCCGACCGCGAGGATGCGAGCGACCGTGTCGGCGTTCGTGGCCGCCGGACAATCGGTATCTTTGCCACCATCGAGGAAGAGGAGGTCGCGCTCCCGGTAACGTTCGGGATGCAACTGCGGGGCGCGCGCTTCGCACCAAGCTTCCGCCCAGGTGCCGGCTTGGGCTTTACAACACCAGGGATCGGCTTGGTGAAAGCTAGATCGACCGATCAGGGAGAGCCCGCGTCGGCAGGTTTCCCATTCGAGGAGGACCATTTGCGCGATAAGCCCGCCCATGGAAGAGCCGCTCACTCGGATCTCCGCAGGCAGCTCGGGGAAGCGAGTGAGCGCTGCGGCGATGAGGGTGCGGCTTTCCAATCGGGCTTGTTCCATGACCTCGCAGATATAAGCCCAGCCGTTGAAGGCTTTGCGGAAAGTTAAGGCGGGATCGAGCCGTTCCCCATGAAGCGGGCAATCGGGACAGAGGATCATCCAACCTGCGGCGGCGGCTTCTTGGAAGAGAGCGGCCACCGGTTCCGCCACATCCTTGGAACCTCCCCAACCATGGTAGTGAAGGAGGAGACCTTTGGGAGTGGAGAGTGAAGGGGCGAACCGGAGACAGGGAATATCGGCTAGAAGAAGCGGTTGGGGGAGCATGAAGTATGTGCAGCCTCTTCTTTGAAAATCAGATTAGTCAAGTGCCGGTTTCGTCATAATGCTCGTCGGCAGTATCCGCTGATCAGCCCCTTTTTTTATTCATAGAAAGAGCAGTCCCCCCTGTGCTGTTCGCTCCTGGTAAAAATCAATATTCTTGTTCCGAAAGGCTTGCCGTCCGCCCTCTCGGCATGGTTGCTTCGCGCAGGTCCCGAGCATGAACTCTCTTCTGCCCAGACAAAATCTGCTTCTCCTGCAGCTCGCGTTGCGGCCTGAGGCTCCAAAAAAATCAGATATC
Organism: uncultured Chthoniobacterales bacterium; assembly: GCA_964608775.1. Taxonomy (GTDB): domain Bacteria; phylum Verrucomicrobiota; class Verrucomicrobiia; order Chthoniobacterales; family CAZSPO01; genus CAZSPO01. Next base: position 11,386 of record CAZSPO010000009.1, read on the forward strand.
CGGTCGGTCACGGCGGGTGAACGCGAGGAATTAGCGAATGGCGGGTTGATTGCGTATCGGCGCGAAGGACGAGCTGACCGGGTCTGTCTGACTGATCGAGGCTGGGCATGGTTGGCAGCGCGTGAAAATTTTCCGTTGGGAAAGAGTCGGGAGGCGGGGGCGATGTTGGAGCAGCTTTTTACTCTCACCACTCGGTTTCTCCGGAGGAAAGGCGGTGGATTTTCCGAGCTTTTTCTTGAATTACCGGACGCGGAGGAACCCTCGGTTGCTTCCCAGGTTCGGGCTGCTTATCTCACGCTCACAAGGTCAGCCGAGGGTGCTGAGGTCCGGCTTCGCGAATTGAAAGTGCAGCTCCCGAAAGTCGCGCCAGACGATCTTGACTTCGTCATCTTGGGGATGGTGATGGCAGGGGAAGCACAGCTCCGGCAATGGGATGGAGCGGTCGGTTTGGAGGCAGCTGATCATGCCGCAGCCATTATGATTGGCCGAACCCCGCAGCATGTCATTCGGCTTCGTGTATGAGCTTGGAACTATTACGCCGGACAGAATTTGACTGGGTGACCCGCCAGGAGGACGTGTGGGGGCCGTTACCAGAGAAGACCCATTTCGTGCATGAAGCGGTCTTACAGGATCTCATGGCAGAAACAGAGCGGCTCGGGCCGGGTTCGCCCGCGTGTCTGGGCCGGGTTGTCACGGGACAGGCCGGGGCAGGAAAGACGCATTTGCTGCGGCATTTGCGTCGGGAGGTGAGGGATCAAAATGGTTTTTTCTTCTTGGTCGATTGCACGGACATTCGAGATTTTTGGCCGACCCTGATGCTTGGAATCGTGGCCGGGTTGATGCAAGAAAGCCACGAGGGCTGGAGCCAAGCCGCCTTTTTGCGATATGGATTAACGTATACCCAGTTTGCAACCCCCACGGAAGCGGCGGAGGAGATTTTTTCCGAAGAGCAACCAACCGAATTGCTCCGTGAACGGGTGGCGGCGATTGTCAGGGGTCTACCATCAAGGGTGAGCATGGGGTTGCCGATGAGTCAGGTTGCGCAGGCGTTGTTGTTACTCAGCATCCCGGATCCGATTGGGAGGGAGGCGGCCGGGTTGTGGTTGCAAGGTTTTGCGATTGAAGAGCCGATGGCATTGGCGCTGGGGCTGCCCCCGACAGCACCGGGGCCAGTCTTGTTAGTCAAAGCGCTCACGCGGCTTTGCGCACAAATCGGGCCTGTGGTGCTGGCTTTCGATCAGATGGATGCGTTGATCAGTCAGTATCACTATCAGTCAGGACCGGAGCGTGGGCCGGAGTCCGAAGAAGCGATTCGGGCGCGAGCGATATTACATGGGATGGGGACGGGGTTGATGGGGCTGTTTGATCATGCCAGCCGAACGCTGATGGTGTTGGCTTGTTTGCATGAGAATTGGAAACTGCTTGGTGAGCAGATGGGCACGGCAGCTGTGGACCGCTTCCGGGAGCCTGTGGCCGAACTCCGGTTTGAACCGGACCCCGAGCGACCTCGACGTGTAGCGCAATCGCGTTTGGAAGCAGCGGCGGCGACCTTTGGGCTGGATCGAAAGACGATTCCGGTGATTTTTGACGAGGCGTTCTATCAACGACATGCGGCTGTGACGCCACGGGTGCTGCTCCAAGCGTGCGATGCGCACAGAAGACGCTGTTTGGCATCGGGCAGGTTGCTTGGGGAGGAAGAGGGGGAGCAAGAAGCGCTGCGGCTTGAGCCAGACGATCTGGATCAATTGTTCGAGGAGGCCTGCGCGGGCATTGAGGTCGCGAAGACGTTGGGGGAGGAGAACGAAGATGGGCTGGGGGCCAGCGTGTGTCGGATGCTTGCGCTTTTGCGATACGAACTATCATTACCAGAAGGGGTGGATTTCGCGGTGGACCACCATTTTTCTGGGGGGCGCCAGACGTTTCCGACTTTGCATGCGAGGTTGCGGTTGATCTTTAGGAACGAGAAAGATCGGGAGGCCCATCTGTGTGTAAGGGTCCTACAGCGTCGACATCACGCGGCTTTCCGGGGGCGGCTCCATGCGGCGATGGTAGAGGCGGGGATTGACCAAGCGTTGCCATACCGAAGGCTGGTCTTGTTCAGAGGCGAGGCTCCTGGTTTTGGTGGGGAGGTGACTCGACGCGCGATCGCGCAGTTCGAGGAGCGGGGCGGTAGATTTTTGATGATTCGGGAAGCCGATGTGCGCCGACTGAAAGTTCTTCTGCAATGGCGTCAGACGCAGCCAAACGGATTTGAGGCATGGTTGGCGAGGAGTCGCCCGATTTCTACCTCAGAAACGTGGGGGCCCTTGGTTGCGTTGCTTTGGGAAGCAGCGGGAGGGGAGTTCGCCGGACTTTCCGTTAAAAAAACGGAGCCGGAGCGGAAAGGACCACAGCCCGTGGCTCGGAAGTCTAACGTATCCGGCCAAATCTTGTTGGGCTTGCGAGTGGCACCCGTGGGAGGGGAATCGGCGGTTCATCTACCGCTGAGCGACCTGACTCGGCATGTGATGATCCGGGCAGGGAGTGGGGGAGGGAAAACCGTGCTCCTTAAACGATTGATTGAAGAAGCCGCCTTGGCTGGAGTCTCCAGCGTGGTCTTAGATCCGGGCAATGACTTGGCGCAACTCGCGATGGACTGGCCGGAGCCTCCCGAAGGTTGGATGCCCGGCGACGATAAACGGCTGGTTGACCTCCGCAAACAGGTGGAGGTGACGATTTACACACCAGGGCGCTCGGATGGTAGGCCACTAAGTTTTCCGTTTCTGCCCGACCTGACGGCGGTCGTAGATGAGCCGGATGAGTTGAACCAGACCATTGAATCGGCTGTGGAATCCTTGGCCCTGCTAATCGCTCCTGGGGGAGGCACGACAGCGCAACACAAGCGGGGGATCCTGGCGGCTGCCCTTCGCCTGCTAGCGACCAAGACCGAGAGGAGCACGGCCGGGGATTTGGCCGCGCTGTTGGAAAGCCTGCCGCCTGGGGTGGATCCCGGCGTGCCGCGGGCGGCGCGTCTGGCGGCTGATTTAAGCGGCTCTCTCAGGGCGTTGATGGCGCAAAGACCCGAAGTGAATTCGACCACTCACCTAGCGGATTGGGCATCCTTGTTCGGGGTGGGTGTGGGGCATGCCCGAGTTTCGGTGATCAATTTTTCTGCCATGTCTGGGGTGGCGGCTCAACAGGAGTTCGTTAACCGCCTGGCGGTCTCGCTTTTTGCCTGGGCGAAAAAACATCCGTCGGCTGGGGCAACCGGGGTGACGGGGTTGTTTGTTTTGGATGAAGCGCGAGATTTTCTGCCGTCAACAAGTGGGAGTCCTTGCAAGAAATCCCTCTTGCGATTGGCTGCCCAGGCGCGGAAATACGGGCTTGGGCTAATGCTCGCCACCCAAAATCCCAAAGACGTCGATTACAATGCGGTTGCCCAGTTCTCCACGCAGTATTTCGGGCGCGCGCAATCCCCTCAAGTCATCAGTTTCATTCAACAGCTTCTCACCGCACGCGGGGCAACCATGGCCAACCCTTCTCGTCTGGCTCGGGGGGAATTTTATCTGGTGACGGGAGATGGAGCCAGTGTCCCGGAAAGAGTAAAGGTCCCGCTCTGCCTCACTGCCCATCCCGATAGTCAGCCGCTCAGTGAGGAGCAACTCCTCACGGTGGCCCGACGAGGGGTGGCGTTAGGGGTGAAAAATAAACGGAGCGCACGCCATTTCCTTCGCTGATTCAACGCCAGAGCATCCCGCAACAGCTCCCCCCCTGGTCCTCGCGAAGCCAAGAGCCGAGCGCCGCTCGAACGGGCCACTGCCGACGCTTTTTTCGAATCAACCTGGGCTTCAGGAGGAATTATTCGACCACAAAGACCGGAGTTTTTCCGTCCAATCCGGCAAATTTTGCGCGGAGCGAGCGGGTTCGGATCGATTTTCCCTTCTGCTCTTCGGTGCCGTATTTGGACGTCAATTTCTCCAGCTCCGCCTCGGGGGCGACGAGGAGAGCTCTGCCGCCAGGGACATTTTCAATGAACGTGTGAAGGGTGAGCGTGGCTTCGCCGAATGGTGTGGGGGTCGTGCCAGTCGTGACCCAGGCGACTTCCAGGCGGACCGATTTGCCGACGGCTCCTTCAGCCTTTTCCGTGGTATAAAACGCGGCAGCCTCTGGAATTTCCGCGATGGATCGACTGCCACCGGCCCACAAAGAGAGCGGCCAAGTGAGGGCGACAGCGAGCGCACAGAGGAGTGAAGGCGACAGAGGAAGGGGGTGGTTTTTCATCTCCAAAATTCTGTGCGAGTCGCCGGTGAAAAGCGATGCGGCAATCATGCAATCGATGCACAGTTGGCCTTGAGACTTTGCCTTTGGACTAGGGCCTTGCCATCACTTGGCCAGGGGAGAGGCTTTAAATCGGATGCCTTTCCTTGCAGACGGGAAGGAAATTCAACGTGTGCGGTGTCAATATTTGTTACCTGACCCCCCATCAAGTTCAACGGTTTGCAGCACTTCCGCGCTTTGCGTCGGGTGTCCCGTCCATCAAGGTAGGGGATGGCAACTTTTCAATGTTCTGTGACATGCGTCATCAGTTTGATGCTTCCCTCCCTCGTCTTCGCGTTGGACATAAAGGCGGTGCTCGATCATGCCGGGCATTCGGCTGGCGTCGGCGTGGTGCTGCCTGCGGGGGATCAAACTATTGCGACCCAGTGGGCGGCGCAACCTGGTTGGAGCGTCATCGCGGCCGAGTCTGACCCAGCGAAAATCGTCGACTGGGAACGTGTGGAATCGGCTCAGCCTTGGTTAGGACGCACCCTTTTCCCTGTGGAAAGTCAGTCCGCTTCTTTGCCACTCGCCGATCATTTAGCTGATGTGATGGTGTTACCTGCCGGGGATGCCAGCCCGGAAATGTTACAGGAACTAGCCCGAGTCAGCTCGCCCGTTCGCGGCCTCGCAATTTTTACAGGCAGAGCACCGAAAGCCGAGCCTGACCCGACGGTCTGGGAAGTCGACCCCCGCCCGCTCCCAGAGGGCGTGGGGGCCGTCTGGCGTCGGCGACCGTTGCCGGGCAGCGATTGGTGGACCCATCGGATGCACGACGCAGGGAATAACGCGGCCTCGGCCGACACGGCGTTGCAAGCACCGATTGGAATGCAATATCTCGCCACCCCGTTGCACACGTCATTTCAGGGCTTGGCACTGACTGGGAACGGGCGACACATTGAAGTCACCGATTCAGCGATTAAAAATCCGTCGCGCACGGAACTTGCATCGCGCCTGCGGGCGAGGAGCATTTATAACGGGACGATTCTTTGGGACCAACCGTTGCCCGAAGGGTATGAACCGGATTTCCCAACTGCGGCCTTGTATGGCGACACGATTTTGCTGGCCGACCCCGACAAGCCGGAAGTTCGCGTGCTCCATGCTGAGACGGGCAAGCAAACCGGGGTGATCCGCCTGCATGAAGACGACGCGTTGCGGGTGCATTGGATCGGGGTGGATGGTGGGCGGTTGCATGCCCTGCTTGGACCACCGTTTCCCAAGAAAGCCGCCTTACAATTTATTGGTGTCAATGCCAGCAAGAAAGCCATCGAGGGACGTTCGGTCCTTGGTTCCGCTGTCGTCGCCGTTGATTTAAACACGGGTAAGCCGCTCTGGACCCACACCGAGGGAGGGAAAGTGGATTACCGTCAAATCGGGGTGCGCGATGGGAAAACCATCTTTTTTCACTTCGGCGAACGGGTGGTCTGCCTCGGGCCGGATGGGGCGGTGCTGTGGGAAAATCGGGACCCGACCGTTATTGAGGAACTCCGCTCCCCTGCCACAGGCGGCAATTTGAATTCCCAAAGCTCGCCGCTTATCACGCTGGGTCCAACTCACCTGCGGCTCGGCTCTTTCGCTGGGAGAGCTTTTTTCTTTCGGATGGAAGACGGCCAGATGACCGCTCCCACGGGCGGGCAATCGATCAAAGGCTTTTTCTTGGATGGCCAATACCGAAATGCCACCGCCACGATTAATCCGGATACCGGGCAAAAGGAGGGGACATCGGATACCATCGGGCGCTACACCAGCGTGGGAGGCTGTGGGATGGTGACGTGGATTCCGGGGTTGGACGCTGGGGTGTCCCACTCGGCTTACGGATTCAAATCGCCCTGCGGCATAGGCACCTGGTCGGCGGGTGGGGCGTTGTTAATAAATCCTTCCCATTGCGATTGTTCCAGTGGGACGGTGCGCGGAGCTTCTGCCTTTTTATCGGTCGGCGATTTGTATGAACGGATCACGGAACGTCCCGAGCATCCGCATATCGTCCATGGACCAGCTCCCGCCCCTTCATCGGAGGCGGCGACGGGTTGGGCACAATACGGAGGCGGACCGAACCATGCCAACGCGAGTTCGGTCGCCCTGCCGACGACCACGCCGACGCTCCGACACGTCCCGGCAGCTAGTCCACTGGTGCCACGCGCCTTGCACGATACGCTGGACACGGTCTGGTATGACCGTCCGGGCCAGGCGCTGGCAGCGGATGGCCGGGTGGTTTGGTCCGATTCCAGCGGGCAAATCACGGCTGTCAATGCGGCCACCGGCGAGGTGGCATGGCGGCGGCAACTCGGGATGGCCATTCTCGGCTCCCCGATTCTGCAGGATGGAATGGTCATCGTGCCGGGCACAGATGGTTGGGTGCGGGCTCTCCGGCTTGCTGATGGCCAGACGGTTTGGGAATGGCGAGCGGCTCCGGCGGACAGGCGAATTATGGTCTTTGGTAAATGCATGAGCAGTTGGCCGGTGATTTCTCTCACGGAAGAAGGCGGGCGGCTCTATGGTATCGCCGGTTTGGCGCAGACGCTGGGGAGCATGGTTTTTTGCCTCGACCCCGCGACGGGCAAGCCGCTCTGGACTTCCTTGGTGGCTCCTGATTTTCGCTCGGGTTCGGTCTTGCCACCCGATGCCTTCACTCCGGCGGGGGAATTAATGGTCGTCGATGGCAAAGTTTGGATTCGTTCGGATTACTTACTGGCGATCGTGGATGCTGAGACGGGCGAACGGCTCCCTTATCCGAAAGAACTCGACCCGATTTGGGAAGAAGAAGTGGGGTTTTACTTCCCCACGCTAAGAGTGCAGGGACGGGACATGATCCGTCTGCGGGACGACCTCATTTTGCAGGGGGGCAATTCGCTCTTCGACGACACGGCTGAGCGCCGGACGAAAAAACAGGAATACATGGCCTTCTCACCCGCTGCGGATGGGAGCGGCAATTTCGAGGCTATGGTGCCGATTCCTTTTGCCGTTCCCAACGCCCGCTCCGCCCCCGCTTCCGACGGGGAACAACTCGCGGTCATCGGGGGCCAGGAGAGCGAGTATGTGAATGTCGGGCTCAGTTTATGGGAAATTGACGACTGGAAGGCGGCGATCCAGGGAGTGGTAGACAAGGCGAAGGCGGCCGAGGCGAAAGCGCCAAAAAAAGAGCCGACCACTCGCTTCGCCAAAATGATCGAGGCCAAGCGCCAGAAGTGGGCGCATCTACCGACCCGACCGCGGAAGGCGTTTCTTCCAATGGAAGCCGCTACCTGGGCGCATCCTGATTTGGAATTAAATGCCGTCGCACTCGGGAGCAACGCCGTCGTCGCCGCACACGGGAAGGGAAAACCTCCGGGGGAAGCCGGGCGTCATCCCGGGTTTGAAAGGTGGGCGCTAACCGCCTTTGACCGCGCCGACGGGAAGGAACTCTGGTCGGTGCCACTCCCACACGAACCCATTTACAACGGAGTATCGATCGACGAATCGGGCCGGGTGATCGTGGTTCATCGCGACGGCTCCGCGACTATCGTGGGGGGCTAACCGCCCCTGACTGGGGGGGGCCGTTGCACAAGTGCTCCCCCTTCTTTGCGGGACGTAACCGGCGGTCGTCCCGCGTCGTCCGCCTAACAGAGCGCCTGTTATGGGCTCGGATTGGCAAGGGAGGAGGGAGGGGATTTGAGCTTGGTTCGGGTTCAATCACCTAGTGAATCCGCAGATATCCCGTTGCGTGCCGGAGACCCATTCGGATATCGTGTCGCAGGAGCTTTTCCTCCTATCATCGACCACTTGGCGCATTTGTCTGAAGAACAACGAGCCACCCGTTCCGGTCAAGCGATTGAAATGCTGACGATCTCGCTGGCTCCGATGAAAGCCGAGTATCCCGTTCCGGTCACCCGCTATCGCCAGGGGGGAGCGTCGTTGAGAGAGAGCACTTGACTGTGGAAGCCCTTTAATCGGGGGCAATGCGGTGCCCTGGCCATTGACCTGGGCACCGGGGAGGAGGCAGGGTGAGTGGCATGCCCGTTGAAGCCACCGCACCCTCTCTCGCGCACGAAGAGCGTGCGTGGGGCGTTTTCTGTCATCTCTCCCTGCTGGTCGGTCTGGGTGTGCTCGGACCGTGGGCGGTGGGGCGTTGGGTGGCGACGCCGGAGAGTGCCCTGGCTCGCCATGCCCGGGAGGCGCTTAATTATCAAATCACTTTCTACGTGTATGCCGGGCTCTGCGGGCTGCTGGTGTTTGTGGTGATTGGTATTTTCTTGCTGCCCGGGCTCGCCTTGGTGGGCGGTTGGTTGGCGGCGGTAGCGGCCTGGCGCACCTCCCAAGGAGCTCCGGTGCATTATCCAATGTCCATCCGCTTCTTCCCCTGACTCACCCGGAAAAGCCACCAAGCGTTATGGGGACTTCTTCGAAATGGAGCCAGGCGCTTACTGGGGAGCTTTGATGGATTCCCTCCATCTCCATCAAGTGTGTTCAGGAGAGATGAGAGCAGCTCGTGACAGATTGCCGGCTCCTAATTTCCCCAGGGCTCCGGCAATCCTTTGACCCGAGTCCCAGGGGCAATACCGTGGCGGGCGAACCACCCTTGATTCACCTCCAACGCGTAGCGAATCCGGTCGCTCTTGCTGGCCACCGATGTTTCATCCAGCGGTTGCATGTCGCGGATTTCATCAATGGTTCCGTCGTCCAAGATAAAGGCGATCGAGAGCGGGATGCGGGTGTTTTTCATATAAAACGAAGCGGTCCGCGGCGGATCGAAGAGGAAGAGCATCCCGGCGTCGGGGGCCAGGGATTCGCGGAACATCAGACCGCGAGCGCTCACCTCGGGAGTGTTGGCGAGTTCGGCTGAAACCCGGGCTTTTCCGATTTGAAGCGAGACAGTTTCCAGCCCGAACCCCGTCTGTTCCGTTGGCCCGGCCTCGTTGCAACCGGCGAAGGTCAGCCCCACGAGGATCGGCAGAAAAGCCAGCAGAGAACCAAACCCCGAACGAATCTGCTTGCCGAATGGGAGCGGGGGGGTGCGGGATAGTGGTCTCATGAATGTCGCAAAGTGTTATGACGGTTGCAGCCGAGCCGCAAGCCCCCTGGTGGCTCTCACTGCCGGTAAGCTGCAAATGCTTTTTGATCCGAGCTCGGGTTGGTTCCGCCAGATCAGCATGGAATCAGCGGAGGTTGTGCAGGCGGTCTACCCGGCGGTGCGGCGTCACGATTGGGCCACCATTCCGTATGCAATTAAGAAGCTTCGGTTTATCGAGGACGATGGGCGGTTTGAAATTTGTTATGAAGCGGAGACCACCGAGGCGGCGCAAAAATTGGGCTTTACCCTGACGGCGGCTGGTAGCGCGACCGAAGGGCTTGTGATCAAATTTGAGGGCGAACCCGGTGTCGAATTCGCTTCCAACCGAATCGGCCTCTGCCTGCTGCACCCGGCGGCCCTTTGTGCGGGGCGGGAGTATCGGGTCACGGGAGCGGATGGCCAGGAAGGGGAGGGGCGGTTCCCGAATTGGATTTCGCCGAACACCGTGCAGAGCGGGATGGTGGCCATTCGGCATGAGGTAGCTCCTGGGGTGCCGTTGGAGATGGTGTTCGAAGGGGATTTGTTCGAAATGGAAGATCAACGCAATTATAGCGACGATTCTTTTAAGAGTTACTCGACGGCGAGCGGGCAAAAGCAGCCGTGGACAGCCCGGCCTGGGGAGAAGATTGTGCAGACGATTCGCATCCGGATTCCGGGTGCGGGGGCGCAATCGGGGGTGGTGGAGCCGCCGTTTGTGGATGTCGATTTTGGTCCGGCAGGCGAGGACAAACTCCCCATGCTAGGGGTCTCGGCTGCGGGTCACGGAGAACGACTCAGTGAGCAGGCGGTCGAACGGTTGAAGGCGATCAATCTGCATCATGTGCGATTGGATTTGAAGCTGGGGAAGGTGCCGGTGATGGCGGCCCTGAGTTTGGGAGCCCGTCAAGCGGCCGACATTGGGAGTCGCCTTTTGCTGGGCCTGCATTTGGGCGAGGACGGCGCGAAAGAACTTCGCAGTCTCCGCCCGTTGCTCGATCAGATTCAACCCGGGATTGCGGCATGGATGGTTTTCCCTCCGGCAGGCGGGCATGCTGGGGGGCGTTGGATTGAGTTGGTGAAAAGTGAATTGGGCAGCTACGCCCCTGACGCCCCGATTCTGATTGGCAACGCGGGAGGTTACCTCGGTCTCAATCGGCTTGGGATGGAAGCGGAGTTAGGCAACGGACTCGTTTACGCGGCGAATCCCACCGTGCATGATGAGCAAAACCTCACGGTGATCGCCAACCTCGGCGGGATCGGTGAGACGGCCGCAAGTGGGCGTCAACTAGCCGGGGCCCGCCCGCTTTACGTGTCGCCCGTGCATTTTCGAGCGGCGGGAGCGCGGAGTTTGCGGCATGACGCCCTCGGTTTGCCAGGCGACGTCGATCTGCGGCAGGGATCGCTATTAGGGGCGGCTTGGACAGTCGGGGTGATCCAGCAGTTGGCGCGGGGGAAGGTGGATGCGGTGACCCTTTTTGAAACCACGGGTTGGCGGGGATTAATGGAGCGGCAGAAGGGTTCGCCGGCGCCGACGCGGTTTCCTTCGACCCCGGGAATGGTTTTTCCTCTCTACCATGTGATCGCCGATCTTGGGGAATCGGTCGGGGGGCGACGACTAGCGTTGACCATGGTGCAGCCGGGTCGGGTGGCGGCCTTTGGGATCGCTTTAGAGGGCGGGCTCCGGCTCTGGGTGGCGAACCTCACAGCGGAACCGGTGGTCGTCCGGGTCTCCACCGATTCTGAGGCGGAATATAGTTGGGTCCGGATGCTAGACGAAACGAGCTACGAACAGGCCACTTCGGACCCGGCTCTTTTTCGAGCGGAAGCCCTCTCGTTGTTACAAAAACGGGACGGTCGTTACCCGATCGCTCTGTTGCCTTACGGGGTGGCCCGTTTGGACGAGGCCGACGCGCAGGTCGAAAGCGCATGAGGCCTTTTGCCGCCAGCCATTCGGTGCCTTCCCATGACGGTTGCCAATCACATTACCCTCGTCCGGATTCTGCTCATTCCGGTATTTGTTTCCGTCGCGATTTATTACGGAAAATCGGTTGCGGCGGGGATGCCCAACG
>CAZSPO010000010.1:0-5118 GCA_964608775.1 uncultured Chthoniobacterales bacterium
TCGACACCGATTATTCAGAACGCGGAGGGATCATTTGTGATGAGCGAAAGGAGGTGAGGTCATGGCGCGCGGTCAGGAACGTTACAACATCAACTGCGCCGTCTGCCACGGCTATTCTGGCCATGGGAACGGCGTGACTGGTAAGTTTGGCATGGTGGCGATTGCCACGTATCACGACGAACGCCTTCGCAACATGCCCGACGGGGAAATTTACAATACCATCGCCAACGGAAAAGGCACCATGATGGCCTATGGCCACCAAGTCTCTTTATATGACCGATGGGCGATCGTGGCTTACATCCGTGCGTTGCAACGTTCGCAATACGCGAAGGCCGCCGACCTAACCCCTGAAGAACGCCAATTTTTGGAGGCGCAGCCCAATGAGTAGCCCGAAAATCCCGAAGGAAGAATATTTCGAATATCGCAATCTCGGCCCGCTCCTCCTCGGTCTGGCCGGAGGGGGCATGGTGGCCTTATTGATCGTGATCGCGGGGATCTTTGTGGCCCCCAAACAGTTCGCCTTCTCCTGGCTGGCTGCTTTCATTTTCTTTTTCACTCTTTTAGTGGGCAGCTTTTTTTGGGTGCTGCTCCATTATGCCGTGGAAGCCGAATGGTCTGTGGTGGTCCGGCGGATTCTCGAGAATGTCTCCAGTCTGTTCAAGTGGTTCTGGATTGCGTTCATCCCGATTATCTTTTTTCACGATAAACTTTATTATTGGATGACTTTGCTGCCCGGTGAGGATCCTCTCCTTGACGACAAAGCGGCTTTTCTCAATCAGCCGTTCTTTTGGGCGCGGGCTGTTTTTTACTTCCTCTTTTTTGGCTTAGTTGCCCTGCTTTATCGTTCCATGTCGGTCCGCCAGGATTCGAGTGGGGACCCTTGGATCACCGCCCGGGCTCGCGGAATTTCATTCGTGACCCTCCCGGTTTTCGCCGTTTCCATTACCCTCGCCGGGATCGATTGGTTGATGGCCCTCGATCACCACTGGTTCTCGACCATGTGGGGCGTCTACATTTTTGCCGGGTCAGCCCTGGGCTCGATCTGCCTGCTCGTCATTATCGTCACTGCCCTCCGAAATGTCGGCTACCTCAAAGAGGTGGTCACACTCGAACACTACCATGTCATGGGCAAACTGATGCTCGCTTTTACCATCTTCTGGGCTTACATCGCCTTTGGGCAATATTTCTTGATCTGGTATGCCAATATTCCGGAGGAAACCGTCTGGTTCATCAAACGGAATGTGGAAACTTGGAACGGGCTCTCGATCTTCCTGGTGATCGGTCACTTCTTTATCCCGTTCCTCATTCTTCTCTTTCAACCCATTAAGAAGAACCCGGCTGTCTTGTCGGGGGTTGCTGCTTGGATTCTCTTCATGCACTTCGTCGACGTTTACATCGTCGTGATGCCGGTGATGCATCCGTTCGGATTTTCACCCAGCATTTTCGATATCGCCGCTTTCGTCGCGATCGGGGCTCCGCTTGCCCTTCTTTTCCTCCAAAGCCTCGGGAAGAGCGCCCTGTTCCCGGTGCGCGACCCTCGCTTGGCGAAATCTATCGCTGTGACAAACTGATTAAACATGGAAACCAGCGCGAAAAAGCCCGTCCCGTTCATGCTGATGCTCGTAGGAGCGCTTCTCGGCTTCCTTCTGTTTGCCATCCTGATGTTGGTGACCGGATGGGGGGCCGAATGGCAGAAGGATCTTTACGAAGAGAAACGGGCGCGACTTCGGACTGAGACGACCCGTGCGCTTACCGAAGCGGACGTCCTTCAGCTGACCAATCTAGAGTGGATCGACCGGGAAGCTGGGGTTGTTCGGATCCCGGTGGTGCAAGCGATTGACCTCACCATGGCCGAGCTAGCCGACCAACCCATCACCGCCAGCGAAGTGTCGGTCATCCCGCCTCTCCCTCCCGAAACGCCGGCTGAAGGCGAACCGGCGACAGATGCGACCGCAGAAGCGCCGACAGCAAGCGAAACGACAGCATCGGATGCGCCAGCGGAAGGGAGCGAAGCAACCCCTTCCCCGGAAGACTCGACAGCCGCTCCTTCAGAGGAAGCAGCACCCCCAACCCCTGAACCCACGGAAGGCGCTGGATCGTAAACTTGTTATTATGTGGACGACTTGGACATCTCTCTTCCTCCTTGGATTCGGCCTCTTGCTTGCGAGCACAGCGGTTTGGGCGCTCTACTGGGCCGCCAAAGACGGCCAGTTCCGCAATATGGAACAGGGCGCAACCGTCATTTTTGACGAGGAGGAACCGATTGGCCAACCGACCGATCAGGTGTTCAAGAAAAAGCCATTGCACCCCAAGAAAGCATCAACATGAGCGCAGTCGCAGAACCCGTGGAAATTACGCCGGCCATGACCCCGGTCAGCAACACGCGAGCGGAACTCACCGAGCGCGCGCTGATCGATCGTTCATGTCGCGGGCCGGTGCTTTTCTTTTACACCTCCGCGATCCTCTGGTTGTTGGTCGGCTCGCTCCTTGGTTTTCTGGCTTCTTACAAAATGCACGAACCCGAATTCTGGGATGCCCTGGCTCCTCTGAATTTCGGACGCATTCGACCGGCTCACTTGAATGCCGTCGCTTACGGTTGGGCGACGCAGGCCGGGTTTGGCACCGCGATTTGGTTGATCGCCCGTCTCAGCCGTGTGCCGCTTGCCAAAGCCTGGATGCTGAATGTGGCAATTATCTTTTACAATCTCGGCGTCACAGTCGGGGTCCTGGGCATTTTATTTGGGGCAGGCAATTCCACAGAGTGGCTGGAAATGCCGGGGTATGCCTCTTTCATTATGTTTCTTGGGTTTGCCCTGGTGGCCATTTGGGCGGTGCACATGGTGGTCCGGCGCAAGGCCGGGCATATCTACGTTTCATTATGGTATCTGTTTGCCGGGCTTTTCTGGTTTCCGTGGCTTTTCGCGGTTTCAAATATTTTGCTCCACACCTTCCAACTCAGTGGGGTGGCCATGGGTGCCGTCAACTGGTGGTATGGCCACAATGCCCTGGGGCTTTGGTTTACTCCCATGGGATTGGCTGCCGCTTACTATTTCATTCCCAAGGTGGTGGGGCGCCCCGTTTATAGTTATTACCTGTCTGCGCTCGGTTTTTGGGCTTTGGCGCTCTTCTACAGTTGGAATGGGATGCACCACCTGATTGGGGGACCTTTCCCCGCCTGGCTGATCACCGCCAGTGTGGTGGCGAGTTTTATGATGGTGATTCCGGTGGTGGTGACCGCGATCAATCATCACATGACCATGAAAGGGAGTTTTCAACTGCTTAAATACAGCCCGACTCTCCGTTTTGTCGTGGTGGGAGCCATGGCTTACACTGTGGTGAGTCTCCAGGGGATCAGCATGTCCTCCCGGGCGCTCAATCAGATCACGCACTTCACCCATTACACCATTGGCCATGCACATCTCGGGCTTTATATGTTCTTCACCATGGTCATGTTCGGGGCCATTTACTATATCGTGCCCCGCTTAACCGGATATGAATGGCGGTCGGCGGCCATGATTAAAATGCATTTCTGGCTATCCTTTTATGGGATCAGTTTGATGGTGGGAGCTCTGACTTTCGGGGGGCTGGCGCAGGGATTTAATTTAGAAAATGCCAACATCTCGTTTAATGCGGTTACGGAAGGGACGATCCCCTATTTGGTGGCGCGTTCCTGGTCGGGGATGCTCCTGACTTTGGCCCATGTTATTTTTGCCGTTCATTTCGGGATGATGCTGTTCCGCCTTGGTAAGAAAGGCGGGGAGCCGACGATGTTCCAACATCCCGAGCTTCAGGAGGCGCGCGTATGAACAATTTAACCAAAATTTTCCTCGGCATTTTTCTGACCTTTGCTTCTTCGTGGGTCGGCTTGGTCGCGTTGCCTTATCTAAACCTTGGCTTTCTGCAGCCCCAGGTGGATGAAGAATTAGGCGAGGTTCTCCCGCCCCCACGGCCAGGCCTGGCAGCAGAGGGGGCCAAGGTTTATGCAGCGGAGGGCTGTGTTTATTGCCACAGCCAACAGGTTCGCCCTGAGTGGGCGGGTTCCGACATCGCGCGAGGCTGGGGGCTTCGACGGACTGTCCCCCGCGATTATATCCACGACAAACCGGTGTATCTAGGAACCATGCGGACCGGACCGGACCTGAGTAATATCGGGGCTCGTCAGCCGAGTAAGGATTGGCATTACAAACATCTTTACGCGCCGCGGGTTATGGCCGGGGAACTTTCCATCATGCCGGCTTATCGGTATCTCTTTAAGTTACAGAAAATGGATGGCCAACAGTCTGCAGAGGCGCTGCTCTTTGATACAGGCGTTGAAGTGCCCGAAGGCTACGAAATTGTACCGACCGAACGCGCCCGGGCGTTGGTCGAGTATTTGGTGTCGTTAAATCGCAACTACAGCCTCGACGAAGCTCCGGTCGAATAAGGATCCCAAACCCATGGCGCACGACCCCAATTCAAATGACGAATCCTCTCTAGACTACCAGGAGCCGCACGACATTGAGCGCATTCATGCCTCGGTGACTCGGGAGAAGGCCGAGCCAGAGGATGGCCTTGAGCCCATCTCGCTTTGGATTGTGACCCTGTGCGGAATTTGTTTGTTTATCGGAGGCGCTTACCTCACCCGATTTTCCGGCGGGTTTCAGTGGAATGTTTACAGTGAATACGCCGGTAGTTTGGGAGGGCCACCTGGGGCCACGCAATCAGGGGATACTGGGGGCGAAAAGAAAGAACTCACGTTGATGGAAATCGGTGAGCGCACATACAAAGGTTGCATCGCCTGCCATGGAGCGACCGGGATGGGACAACCGGGCGTTTTTCCACCTCTCGCCGGTTCGGAATGGGTGGTTGGAAATAATGCCCGTTTGATTCGGATTTTGCTTCACGGTGTGCAAGGGCCGATGACCGTGGCTGGAGCGGGTTATAACGGCAACATGCCAGCAGGAGGAGGGGCCAGTCTGAGCGATGAGAAAATTGCCGGCGTGCTCACCTATATTCGTCAAGCCTGGGGCAACGACGCTCCCGAAATTAGCCCGGCCATGGTGGCTCAGGTTCGTGCAGATACAGAGGGGCACACCGCGCAATGGACCGAAGTGGAGTTGCTTGAAATCGTGGAAGAAG
>CAZSPO010000010.1:5128-22010 GCA_964608775.1 uncultured Chthoniobacterales bacterium
CGTCATAGAACCTGAGCCTGTTCCCGCCGAAGAAGAAGCCCCAGCTGCGGAGGGAGAAGCTGCCGAACCCCCTGCGGACGTGACGACGTCCCCGAGCGATTCGCCCCCTCCAAGTGAGACTGCCGCGCCCACATCCCCTTGAACCCTTTTTCCACCATCCAATTAACCAGTTGCACTGGTTCTGTCGACAGTGAAAGCTGGTATGCTCTCAGCACGATCCTATGAAGCCACTCGACCACGATGAATCCCGGCACGACGATTCCGGCGGCCACGGACCCCAGCATGACGCCCATCATGAAGAGCATCATGAGCTGAATTTTTGGCAGAAATATATCTTCTCGACCGACCACAAAATCATCGGGATTCAATATGGGTGGACGGCGCTTGTCTTTGCCCTCATTGGATTTGGATTGATGATCTTAATGAGATGGCAAATTGCCAACCCGGGAGAACCATTTCCTGGCCTCGGGAATTTGTTGGGAGATTTCGCTCCTGGTGGAGTGATTTCACCTGAGTTTTACAACTCGTTGGGGGCCATGCACGGAACCATCATGGTTTTCCTGGCGGTCGTGCCACTCGCCTTCGGGGCTTTCGGGAACTATGTGATGCCTCTCCAAGTCGGGGCGCCTGACATGGCCTTTCCCCGGCTCAACATGGCCAGTTACTGGTCTTATTTTCTCGGCGGGGTCATCATGTTCGCTAGCTTTTTTGTGCCGGGTGGAGCCGCCAAATCGGGATGGACCAATTACCCGCCGCTCTCCAATCTCGCGGATAATCCCAACCTCTTAGCTAGCGCGGCTGAGCTGCATGTGTTTTGGAATGGCCAGACGCTTTGGTTGGTGGCGATGGTCTTCTTGATCACGTCCTCGCTTCTTGGATCGGTCAATTTCATTACAACGGTCATTCAACTGCGCGCCAGAGGGCTCTCTTGGATGCGGCTTCCGTTTTTTGTTTGGGCACAATTCGTGACCGCTTTCCTCTTGCTTCTCGCATTTCCGCCGCTGGAGGCTGCGGCGATTATGCAATTGATGGATCGGTTGTTTGACACCAGTTTTTTTATGCCGACCGGTCTAGTGGTAAATGGACAGACCATGGACGCGCTGAGTGGCGGGGGGAGTCCTTTGCTGTATCAGCATTTGTTCTGGTTTTTGGGACATCCAGAGGTTTACGTCCTGATTTTACCCGCCATCGGGATTGTGGCGGAGATTGTTGCGAACAATACGCGGAAGCCGCTCTGGGGGTATCGCACCATGGTGTATGCCGTGATCGTCCTCGGATTCCTCAGCTTTATTGTCTGGGCGCATCACATGTATCTGACCGGTATGGGGACGAAAATCTCCATGTTTTTTCAGACCACCACGATGCTGATCTCTATTCCATCGGTCATTATTATTACGTCTCTGCTCATCTCACTTTGGGGCGGCTCTATCCGCTTTAATATCCCGATGCTTTTTGCGACGGCATTTATCCCGATGTTTGGGATCGGCGGGTTGACCGGGTTGCCCCTCGCCTTTAACACCACCGATCTTCATTTGCACGATACCTATTATGTCATTGGCCACTTCCATTACGTGGTTGCCCCGGGCACGTTGTTCGCTCTATTCGCCGGCATTTATTATTGGTTCCCAAAAATGACCGGGCGTTATATGAATAACTTCCTCGGGCACGTGCATTTTTGGCCGTCGCTCGTCTTGATGAATGGCATCTTCCTTCCGATGTTTTTCCAAGGAATGCACGGGTTCCACCGGCGTTGGTATGATGGAGGAGCCATTTGGAATTTTACGGATGAGCCTTTTGCGTTCGGTCTCACCTTCCTCGATCTCAACCAAGTGATGTCGGTCTCCGCGTTCCTGCTCGCCATATTCCAAATCCCTTTCATTCTAAACATTTTTTGGAGCATCAAATTCGGAAAGAAAACGAACAGCGATAACCCTTGGGAAGCCACTACCTTGGATTGGGCCACGCCGACACCGCCTGGGCACGGAAATTTCCTGAAGGAGCCCGTCGTTGTCCGAGGACCCTATGAATATAGTGTACCGGGAGCTTCCAAGGAATTCCTGATGCAAAATGAAGTGGTTGAACCGGCAGGCGATCATTCTCAACCGGACGATGCCAAAATCCCAGCCGTTCACGGTCATTAAGAATTCTGATTACCCGATCTCATTTGTCATATGGAAATTCCTTACACAGTCACCGCTAGGCCTGACACCGGCTTGTGGAATGCAAAAATTGGTATTTGGTTGTTCCTTGCATCCGAAGTCATGCTGTTCGGCGGTCTGTTTTCCGCTTTTATTTTCCTAAAACTGGGCGCAGACGCCAACCCGGGCATCAAATGGGGGGGCGATCTCAATACGTTGCTGGGGTTCATCAACACGATGATTTTGATCGCGTCGAGTGTGACCGTCATTCTGGCGTGGACAGAGCTGAAGTTGAGGAACTTCAAACGATACCAACTTTACATGGGCCTCACGATTCTCTGTTCACTCGGTTTCCTTGTTGTGAAATCGATAGAATACTCCTCGAAATTCAGTCATGATATTTTTCCCAAGACCAGCACGTTTTACTCGATTTATTATACTATGACGGGGCTGCACGCCCTACACGTGATTGGGGGGGCCTTGGTTTTGGCTTATTTTTGGTTATTCGGCTATAAGATGTATAAGACCAATCCTGAGCATCTGGCAAATCGGGTCGAAGTGGGGGGGCTTTTCTGGCATTTCGTCGATCTGGTTTGGATTTTCTTGTTCCCCCTATTTTATTTGCTCTCCACCACCAGCTCGATATTCGGCGGCAGCCCCGCTCACTAACTTTTCCTGTAAACCAACTCCTCTCTCATGGCCCACTCTGATTCTCCCGAAGCCATTCGCGCCTCTCAGAAACACTACCTGAAAATTCTGGGGTGGCTGATGGTGCTGACTTTCATCACAGTTGCTGCCCATGAACTTCATTTTCCTGCCCCATGGAACTGGATCATTGGGTTGGCCATTGCCGTCGTAAAAGCCGCTTTGGTCGCGATGATTTTCATGCATATGCTCGGGGAAAAGCTGCTCATCAACCGAATGATGCTCTTTAGCGCGATTTTCGCAGTGGCTTTGATGCTTCTTTGCGTCTTGGCGTATGTCGACCATGTGAGCCCTATTTTCTAACCCGCCATGTCCCTCAAATACGTCCACCTCATCTTCATCTCCATGGCCACCCTGTTGCTTGCAGGTTGCGCGGTTTGGTGCTTCCTTCAATCAGTCGGTGGGCTGGCTTTTGTTCTGGCAGGGGTGGTAACGGCACTCTGCACGGTTGGCTTGATCATTTACGGCGTATTGTTCTGGAAAAAAATTAATCGGATCATCACATGAAAACTCCCCGTTGTTTCCGTCAGCTCCTCGCCACCGTCCTGTTAGGGTTAACGGCCGTTCCCGCTCAAGCCTGCACCGTCTGTTTCAATGGAGGTGGGAATCCTGAGCAGGTTGCCGCACTGAATGCCGCCATTCTCTTGATGATGGGTGTGCTGGCCACCGTGCTGGGCGGAGTCATTGCCTTTTTTGTCACCCTAGCCCGACGGGCCAGTCAACCTTTGCCCGATCATCTCGCCCTTGTGCAAACGCTACACGAAGACTCTTCGCACGACCGCCCATGAACTTCCCTCTCGCCAACCTCGTCCAGTGGATGGGGCTTCCTGAACTCGCGTCGGAACATGGCGCGATGATCGATCACATGTTGAACGCGGTCCATTGGTTCATGCTGGTGTTGTTTGTTGGTTGGACTGCCTTCTTCGTCTATGTCCTCTGGCGCTTTCGGCAGAAACGCCAGCCGAAAGCCGATTATCATGGGATCAAATCGCATTTCTCCACGCACTTGGAGATCGGGGTTGTCCTGGTTGAAGTGATGCTCTTGATCGGATTCGCTTTTCCTCTATGGGCGAAACGGGTGAATGAGTTTCCGGTTGACGGCAATCCGGTTCTCCTCCGAGCGACCGGTTGGCAGTTTGGCTGGACGTTTCATTATCCGGGAAACGACATGACGTTTGGCCCTCGGTCGGAGACGATGCTCACGGGTGGAGTCGGGGACATCGGGCTGGATTGGCGGGATGACACGGCACGCGATGATATTGTCGTGCGGCAGACCATGACCGTGCCGGTGAATCGCCCTGTGATTATTCAGCTTGGATCATTGGATGTGATTCACAATCTCGCCTTTCCAAATATGCGCATTGCCCAGGATGCCATTCCCGGCGGGGAGATTCCCATGTGGTTTACCCCGACCAAGACGGGCACCTACGATATTGTTTGTGGTCAGCTCTGCGGCGGAGGGCATTACGCGATGCAGGGGTTCATAGAGGTGGTTTCTGGGGACGAATATGCGACATGGGTCAAGAGCCAGTCGGATACCGCGTTGGCCACCAACACCGAGACCTACAACAAAGCGGTCGAAGAAAACACCTTACCAGTCGACAAGCCGAAAAAGGGGAAGGATGACGGTCATGGCCACGGGGAAGCTGACCATGATTCTACCGATCATTGACCCCTTCTGTTCGGGTCGACTGCGCCGACGGAGTGAAGTCGGCTTTATCTGAAATGCAAGCGAGCTCAGCAACTTCTACGGTGGCCTGGGTGTTCACGAGCCGGTTGCTGGTGATCATGGTGATCGCCATGATTTATATTGGCGGAATGGTCACCAGCAAAGAGGCTGGGATGGCCGTGCCGGATTGGCCGTTGAGTTTTGGGAGCGTGAATCCTCCGGGGTGGTGGGAGGATGAGCCCGTTTTTTGGGAGCATGGCCATCGTTTGTTTGGCACGCTGGTCGGCATTTGCGTGATCGGCCTTGTCGCTGCCATGCTTGTGACTCCGCAAGCTGCCCCATGGCGTTGGTTGGGATGGGTGGCGTTGGTGGCCGTGATTTTTCAAGGCGTGCTTGGCGGAGTGCGGGTTCTGCTTGGCACGGCGCAGAAGGAGCCTTTTGATGTGTTGTTTGCATTATTCCACGGCTGTGTTGCCCAGGCTTTTTTCTGTCTGGCCATTGGGATTGGGGTACTGGCCAAACCGCCGGTTTACGCCCCGGGAGAGGAGCGGGCGATGGCGCGATTGTTCCGACCGCTCTGGTTTTTGATCGGGGCGCTCTTCCTGCAACTTATCCTGGGGGCCACGCTTCGCCATTTCAAGTGGGGGCTGGTGATTCCGGATTTTCCGTTGAGCATGGGGCAATGGGTGCCGCCGTTTACTTCTGGGGCTGTTGTGGTGGCTTTTGCGCATCGGGCGTGGGCGCTCGTGATTGCCGGGGGGATCTTTTGGTTGGTGAGCAAGCTCCTCTTTGATGAAGAACAAGGCCGGGGGGCGCGACGACTAGGACTCTGGCTTGTGGCTCTGTTGGTTGTGCAGATCGGATTGGGGGCCTCGGTGATTTGGACGCGGGAGCTGCCGGTCCCGACGACTTTTCATGTGCTGAACGGGGCGCTTTTGCTCGGGACGGCGTTTCTGCTCCTCATGCGCAGTTGGCTGGCGAGGGCTGCGTTGCGTGAGAGTCCTTCGGCTGCGCCCGTAGAAAATGTAATGGAACGATTGCCAGCATGAAGGTGGTCAGCGAGAAAGCTTCTGTGATGATGCGAAACGCCGACGATGCTGCGGCGGCTCCTCGGTTTTGGACCGATGTGCAGGAGCTGACCAAGGCGCGTTTGACTGGGCTGGTTTTGGTAACGACCTTTGTTGGTTTTGTCCTTGGAAGCCGGAATGGGTTGTCCTGGTGGCTGCTTCTGCACACCTTGCTGGGGACGGCTTTGGTCGCGGTGAGCTCTTCGATCGTGAACCAGGCGATAGAAATGGCCCCCGACGCGTTGATGCGCCGGACACGAAACCGACCGGTTGCAGCGGGTCGGTTTGGGCGACTTTCCGCGCTTGCGGCAGGGGGGGTGACGGCATTGGCGGGTGTGGGTTGGCTCTGGATGTTTTGTGGGGGGGCGACTGCGTTTGTGGCTGGAGTCACCTGGTTGCTTTATGTGGCGGTTTACACCCCACTGAAACGGATTTCCAGCAGCTGCACCCTGGTGGGGGCTGTGGCCGGGGCTCTCCCGCCCATGGTGGGATGGGTGGCTGCTGGCGGCGGTTGGACATTGATGGGGGTGACCCTGTTCGCCCTGCTCTTTTTCTGGCAGCTCCCCCATTTTCTTGCCATCAACTGGCTTTACCGGGAGGAATACGAGCAGGCTGGCTTTGTCATGTGGTCCAACGGTGATTTGCAGGGCAGTCGGACCAGTATGCTGGCCGTTTTCTTTAGCGGTTGCCTTTTGGGAGTGAGCCTTTTGCCTTGGAGTATTTTGGCATTGTGGGGGGGGATTGGACTTCTTTTGGCAGGACTATTCATGTTGGCGTTAGCGTGGCGGTTTCGTCTCCGTCCCTGTCCGGCGCGCGCGCGGGCGTTATTTTTTTACACGCTGGCTTACCTTCCATTGGTGCTCGGCATTCTGATGGTTGCGCGGCGCTGAACCGCCATTATGGTTTGCTATGCCTCACTCCCCTAGCAACCGCGGTAGCATTAATCCTTGGCTCATCTGGGGGATCATCTTCGTGATAATGGCCGGTCTGTTGATTGGTTACAATTACATGGTCTTCCGCAATGAACTGTTGACCCGGGCCAACCAGATGCCTCCGGTCAAAGAAGTCCCCGGATTCGCCTTGCAGGATCAACAGGGAGAGCTGGTGACGCGGGAGACATTCATCGGGGAGCCATGGGTGGCGAATTTTATTTTCACCCGGTGCCCGGGGCCGTGTGGCTTGTTGAGTGAGCAGATGCAAAAATTACAAGGCATGCTCCCCGCCGAGGTGAAGCTGGCCTCGTTTACTGTGGATCCGGAATTCGATACGCCGCTGGTGCTTGACGACTATGCTGAAGCGAACGGAGCTGAGGCGGGCCGTTGGTTTTTTCTCACGGGTGACCAACAAATTATGAAGCATTTAATTGTAAAAGGTTTCCAGGTGGCTGTTGGAAAAAACGATGAGGCCATCGCGGAAACGCAGGGGTTGTTCGTCCATAGCACGCACCTGGTGTTGGTTGATGAGAAGGGGATGATCCGTCGTTATTATGAGGGGACTGAACCCGCTTCCCTGGATCAGTTGCAACGGGATCTGGAATGGCTCCGCACGGAGAACGCCCCCCGATGAACCCGGCTGATCTCCCCTTGGTTAATGCTTGTCTAAACAGTGCAAGCACGGTCTTGATCATACTGGGGTTGGTGGCGATTCATCGCGAACAAAAGCGTTTTCACATCGGCTGCATGAGTGCTGCTCTTGTGACTTCGGCGCTTTTTCTCATCGGGTATCTGGCCCACAAAATCCTGGTCGGCCCGACCGCCTTCACGGGTGAGGGGTGGGTGCGCCCTCTCTATTTTACCATTCTTATCAGCCATACGATTCTGGCGGTGGTGAATTTGCCGCTGGTGATTATGACTGTCATCCCCGCTATTCAAGCCCGTTATGATCGTCATCGTCGGTTAGCGAGGTGGACGGCTCCGATCTGGCTTTATGTGTCGGTGACAGGAGTGATCGTCTATATGATGTTGTATCAATGGTTCCCGGGTGGACATTGATCTGGTGTCAGTGACTGAAAGTCTCAGTTTGTCTCGGTGACGAGCCAAGCGGCTTCCACCATGCGGAGCGCCCCGTGCGCTTTTCCGGCCGCCACATCATTCCGAAGCGGAGTCAGCCATGGGCCCGTTTGATTCTTTGTGCGTTGCAGAAAATGGGTGTGAAGCGCTTCGGAATCTTCGTTTAATTGGCGAATGATTTCCCGTGCCTGGGTGCCAATTCCGGGTTCCTGGTCACTGGCCCATCTCGCCAACATATCGGGCATCCGTTCTCCATGCCGACGATCCAGCAGCCAAGCCGTGTCGAGCCCTAGTCGGCGACAGACGAGGGTGACTAATTCGAGTCTTTCCACAAAAAGCCCCGCCTCATCCAGAACGCGATAGATCGTCGAGGCTGCTTGGGCTTCCCCGATGCGAAGAAGTGCCCGGCAGCTTGCCGTGCGTAAAAAGGAGCCGGCTCGCGGATCTTGCATGGCCCTCTCGATGGCGGGGGCGTGTTCATTCGCGCCCAGAGCGGCCAAGGCTCCGGCGCTCATGGCACGGGGCCGGTCGGGCAGCTCCGAATTAGTTAGGTGCCGCACCAGTACCGGAGCCGCTTCCTGATACCCGAGTTCGCCGAGTGCCCACGCAATATGATCCCAAAAATGAACTTCCTCTGGATCTTCCAACATTATGAGAAGTCGGGCCCCCGCTGCCCGGGAACCCGTGACCGCCACGGACCGGATGGCTTCCACGCGCACATCGTAGGAAGGATCGTCCAAAAAGGTGATCAATGGATCAAGGGCGAGTGGGTGTGGGCGTCGTCCAAACCATCTGGCCGTGGCCAAGCGAGCTTGTTCATCCCGTGCATTCACCTGCGTCCGAAGGTGGAGATGGCGTGTGGGCTGGACAAAAAGCGCCGTGAAAAAGGCGGTCATGGAGAATTCGGGCCGCATGTTTGGGATCCGCAGGAGCAGCAGAATGACGGCACCGTTCACCACGGTAAAGAGGGCGGCATACCAGGCTTTAAAAGGGTCTATGTGCCAAAATGGTTGAGATGCCCCGGTGGGAGGGGAGGTTTGGGCGACGATGTTGATTAAATGCCCGAGGGCGATGGTGACGCCGGCCATGATAACCGAAACAATGGTCGTCAGCAGGCCTTGTAGACGGAAAGCTTCATGACGCTCAATGTGGGAAAGTAAAAGGGAGGTTTGCCCGATCATCACACCCGCTGCGAAGGCCCCAGACAACAGCCCATAGACTCCCAATACCAGCAGACTCATCCCTTGATTAGGAAGGATGTTCGCCCATCCGTCTGTGAGCGCCGTGAATGGGTGAATGAAAAAAAGGAGCGGAATGCCTAGCAAACTCAACACTTGCAGGCCGAGTAAGAAAGGGCGGTATCCAATGGCGTCTGCAAGTTTACCCCATAGCACAAGCGTCACCGCGCCACCGAGTGCGACGAGCACGAGATAAGCCGTGACAAGGTTGGATGGGAAAAGGAGCCCTTGTCGGAGATATAAAATAAAGGCGGGCGTTTGGGTCACCACCACGAGGATGCAAACCCATAGAGGTGGCCCGAAGAGCCGGGAACGGCGTAGCAATTGCCAGAGCGACAGTTTTTCTACGGAGCGAGTGGGCTGTGAGACCCGGACATCGGGGAGTTGGTGGTCGTAGAACTGTCGTTGCACGACTAACACGGCCGCTACCACAAGTAGGATCTTGTATTCAAACGCCGTCACGCTTGCTCCCACCCAGCAGGCGATGGCGATGGTGCACACCACCTGCATATATTGAAAACTGGCCCGCATTCGGCCGAAGAAACTCCCGCGATCTTCCTGTGTTGTGATATGTAACATCGCAACGCCCCAGGCGGTGGCGGAAAAAATCGTCCAGACCGCCATGGTCAAAAGGAGCAGTGCGGCGAAGAGCGGCAGCCCGAGCTGGTCGAAGGGCCAAGCCAGGAGGAAAATCAGCACCCCAAGCCGAACAATAAAGCTGATGGTAAAAGAACGCCGGGTCCCCAGCCGTTCGACGAAACCGAGAAGGGGAATGCGCAAAATTTCGGCACCCGGCTGGGCCGCTAGAAGCAAGGCGAT
Source organism: uncultured Chthoniobacterales bacterium (assembly GCA_964608775.1). Classification (GTDB taxonomy): domain Bacteria; phylum Verrucomicrobiota; class Verrucomicrobiia; order Chthoniobacterales; family CAZSPO01; genus CAZSPO01. Next base: position 14,774 of record CAZSPO010000010.1, read on the forward strand.
CACGGAAGCCGGAAAGCCGAGCACGTCGGTCGCAAACAGAATCATGATCCCGCCCACGGTGATTTGTTGGACCACCATGAGAAAGAGATTGGCTCGCAACGCAGCCCGTTGCGCCCGGCGACGGGCCGCCTCGTTAAGGAGAGGGGGGGCGCTCGGGTCCATCGCGGCCGATCAGGCGGTCTGGGGGCGGAGCGTTTGTCCTTCGTGCCAGCGACCGTTGACTTCTAACACGGTGCGATGCGAGGGAATCCCGAGCTGCCGTCGGGTGACTAACGTGTCGAGCATTGGGATGGCGGCCTGCATCATGATTTCATAAGGTAGATGCATGCCGCTGATTTCGACTTTCCGTTCGACGCCGTGACCGATTGGCAGCACCGTTCCGCCTCCGTGAAGGGTGGCGAGGCCGACATCTTTTGGCATGGTGAGACCGAGTTGATCCATCCACCACCATGTGCCGATCCCGAAACCGATGACGACATCCGGTTGGGTGGTCTGCATCCAATCCTTGAATGGGGCTTGCGCCTCGTGAAAATCGGCTCGCAACGGGGGAAGAACCGGAAGTTCGGGATGGGCATCCTGACAGCTGAGCACGGCCCCGATTCGTTGGCGGTCGGTGATTTCTGGGTAGGGATGTTGGAGAATAGCTGCCCCGATGCGCTGGTATCCCAGCCGAACGAGCCGTTCCCAGATTTGCCAAAGATCATCGAAATGGGTGCGTCGCACTTGGTGGAAGGGGGAATGAGGCGGCTCGGAATCGAGTGTGACCACGGCAAATCGGTTCCACTCCCCGGCAATCGTTTCCCAATAAGGTTCGGTCGTTCGCAAGTCGAGAAGGATGCCGATGCAGCCCCGGCGGCGAAGCCCTTGGAGTCCAGCGGCGAGCTCGCTGAGATCGTTGAGCACCCGATGCTCCGTGTGCCGCCCGAGGAGTTGGCCGGTTGCTTGGAAGGCTTGGCCGTATAGCATCTTATGAGAGGTCGGAGGGGGCGAGCCGTCGGCTGCCGGTAGGGAGAGCATGCCGACCACCGGTTGTGCGTTGCTCCTGCCGCTCTTGCCGGTGGCCCCCAGCAGGGAGGCCGCTAGGTTGCGGTGGTATCCCAACTCCTGGGCGATCTGGATGATGCGTTCGCGCGTTTCGGGTGCGCATTCCCGGTGCGCATTCAGGGCACGCGAGACACTTGCGATGCTTACTCCAGCGGATCGAGCGACATCGCGGATCGTGGGCAGCGGGCGTTCCACGGGGTCGAGCAGTGGCAATGGTTCAGCAGGCATGAAATCGTTAAAGGTAAGGGGCGGATACGAATTTACCCCGTGGAGGCAGCCTTCTTTGAAGCCAACCAAGTCTCGCGCTGAATCACATCCGACCGGGCGGCCCACGCTTCCCATTCCGCGGCGAGGCGGGAGGTGATCTCAGGGTGGTGGGAGGCGAGGTTTCGCATTTCCGTCCCGTCCATCTCCGTGTCGTAAAGCTCCCAGTCCCCTCGTTCTTCTTGGTGAAACCGTTTGCCGGTCGGGCAGGCTGCGAAGTTCTTCACGAGCTTCCATTTGCCATCCCGGACAGCCGCGTTGCCTTCGTGCTCCCAGAACATGAGGCGCTCGGGGAGCGGTTCGTTGGTGAATGTTGGCAACAAACTTTGGCCTTCGGGAGCGGGAATCGATTCCCCCGTTGCGTTTTGGGTCGGATACTTCGTCCCGGTGATCGCGAGGAAGGTTGCCATGATATCAGGTAGATAGGCAGGTTGATGGCGGATCTCGCCCCGCGCGGTGATGCCTCTCGGCCAATGCACCACGCAAGGGGTGGCGATGCCGCCTTCGTGAGCCCAATGTTTATACATGCGGAAGGGGGTATTGGAAAGATTGGCCCAGCCAACCCCATAGGATTGATAGGTGGTTTCCGGCCCCGGCATTCGGGTGGGGTCGTTGCCCACATGCACAGATTCGCCCTTTCGTGTCTGGAGTCGGCACCATTCCGGTTCCTCGCCGGTCGCCATGAAGGGGAGGGTAGGGGGGAAATCCTCTGAACACCCGCCGTTGTCGGATAGAAAAAGAATCAGGGTGTTGTCCAACTCTCCCCGGGCCTCCAAGAAGTCGATGATACGGCCAATCCCCCGGTCCATCCGCTCAATCTGCGCGGCGTAAACTTCCATCCGACGCAGTTGCCATGCCTTTGTGTGCTCGGGCAGGGAGTCCCAGCCTGGCACACCCGGATCGCGGGCCGTTAGTTTCCAGGAGGGATCGATCAACCCCATCTCAATCAGCCGCTGGTGTCTGGCCTCCCGCAGGGCGTCCCAGCCGACATCATAGCGGCCCCGGTAATTGGCAATGTCGGCTTCGTGCGCATGGAGCGGCCAATGCGGGGCGGTATGCGCCACGTATTGAAAGAACGGTCGGTCGGGGTGTTCGGCGAAATGTTTTTCGAGAAATCGGACGGCTTCGTCGTTGACCGCATCGGTGAAAAAGTAGTCGGGATTTTGTTCGGCTTCGTCCTCCACGTTTTGTTGGTCGCGAACGAGAAACTTGGGATGATAGAAACTTCCCCCGCCACAGATCATTCCGTAATGGTGATGAAACCCTCGTTCGACCGGCCAGGAGCCGTTGGGCTGATCGAAGGATTGGGAGAGATGCCACTTTCCGCTCATGTAACTCTGATAACCGACCGGATTGAGCACCTCCGGAATCGTCGCGCAACGGGGGGAAAGATCGCCCGGATAATCGCCGTCGAACTGGCACCCGGTCAGCACCCCGATTCCGGCCTGATGCGGATGGAGGCCGGTCAGTAGACTGGCCCGCGACGGCGAGCAACGGGGCGTGTTGTAGAAGCGGGAAAAACGGAGGCCGTCGGCCGCGAGCCGGTCGAGGTTAGGCGTCTCGATCTCGCCGCCGAAGCAGCCGATGTCGGAATAACCCATGTCGTCGCAGAGAATGATGAGGAGATGGGGATGAGGCATGGTGCGATAACGAGAGCCCTAAGGAAAGGGAGGCAATCAGTGGAAGAGAAGGGTGCGACGGGGGCGGACCGGTTGGCAATGGGGAATTTTGCAAGAGGCGAAACCTTCGCTTGGGGAGGGAAAAGAGAAAATAAGGTTTTCCGCTCGCGCACCGGCAGTCGGGCTCCGTAAGATTCGTTCGTTTCTAATGATGAAAGGTCAAATCGTTGAGGTGCCAGGGGGAATCACGGTCCCCAAGGGATATCGGGCCGGGGCCGTGCATTGCGGCATTAAGCATACCACCGCGTCGCGGGTCGATCTGGCGATGGTCTACTCCGAGGAGGCGGCGGTTGGAGCCGGGACATTTACCGCCAACCGAATCAAAGCCGCCCCGGTCAAGGTTTCGATGACCCACCTGCGAGGGGGAGAAATCCGGGCGATTATCGTAAACAGTGGAAATGCCAATGCCTGCACGGGCCTCGGGGGGATTGAGCACGCCAAAGCGATGGTGAAAGCCACAGCGACAGCGCTGGGACTGCGGGAACGGCAGGTGATGATCTGTTCGACGGGCCGGATAGGTGTGCCGATGCCGATCGAGCGCATCCTGGCGAAGGTGCCCGAATTGGCAGCAAGCCTGAGCGTCGAAGGCGGTCGAGCAGTCGCGACGGCGATCATGACTTCCGACACGGTCGAAAAGGAATTTGCCGTCCGTTGCGAATACGGCACGCGACATTTTCATATTGCGGGTGTGGCAAAAGGGGCGGGGATGATTGATCCCAACATGGCGACCATGCTCAGCTTTATCACCACCGATGCATCGCTCGACAAGAAGGGGTTGCAAACCGCTCTTTCGCGAGCGGTGGAGCAAAGTTTCAATCGAATCACCATCGACGGCGACATGAGCACCAACGACACCGTGCTCGCCATGGCCAATGGAGCGGCAGGAGGGGAGACCATCCTGCCGGACTCCGCCGAATACGCCCTGTTCGAGCAGGGGCTTAACCAGGTGACCCGCAATCTGGCACGGAAGATTGTGGAAGATGGCGAAGGGGTGACGAAGTTTGTGGAGGTGCATCTTATCGGGGGGGCCACTTTTCAGGACGCGCGCAAAGCCGCCGAAGCGATTGCGAAATCGACTTTGGTGAAGTGCGCCTGGAACGGTGAAGATCCGAATTGGGGCCGGGTGATTGATGCGGTTGGTTATTCCAGCGGGAAAGTCCGCGAAGAATTGATCGATATCTACTACGACGGATTGATTGCCGTGCAGAATGGCATGGCCAGCAACACGCCGGTGGAAGAATTGAAAAAGGTGATGTCCAACCGGAAATTCACGGTCACCGTCAACCTTCATCTTGGCTCGGCGGAATACACGGTCTATACCACCGATCTCTCCCAGCAATACGTGGATTTTAATCGGACGGAATGACCAGCCCCTCCCTCATCCCTAAAACCAGTCGGCATGGCTTGATGCTGTTGCGCAGGCGGCTGTCGTTCAGCTGGTGGCGTAACGCGGCTCCCCGATGGCTGTTTTCGGATTTGCTTTTCTCCTATGAAACTTGAACACGCCGTTGACCGGGCCGAAGCCCTGATCGAAGCCCTGCCTTTTATCCAGCGGTTCCGCAGCCAGACGTTTGTCATTAAATATGGCGGGAGCGCCATGGAAGATGATCATTTGATTGAGCGTCTGCTGAGAGATGTGGTTTTTCTAGAAGCCGTCGGAATTAATCCGGTGCTGGTGCATGGCGGGGGCAAGGCGATCACGAATCGGATGCGGGAAACCGGATTGAAAGCCCGATTTGTGAATGGCTTGCGGGTTACGGATGAGGCTTCGATTTCGATCGTGAGCGAGGTGCTCGATCAAATGATCAATCCGCGCATCGTGGAAATGATCGATGCGTTTGGAGGCAAAGCGTGCGGCTATTCCGGGGCTGATGTTTTTGTTGCCCGCCGACTGCCGCCCCAGCCCGAGGGCAAGAGTGGGGAGCTGGTGGATGTCGGATTTGTCGGGGAAGTCACGGGAATGCATCTTGCCGAAGTGATAAAGAGCGTCGAAGCCGAAGTCGTACCGGTCATTTCGCCGATTGCTTGCGATGAGATGGGGACAGTGCTCAATGTGAATGCCGATATCGCAGCCGGGGCGGTGGCGGTCGCGTTGAAGGCGAGCAAACTCATCTATCTCAGCGATGTGCCGGGGATTATGCGCGACGCGCGCGAGAGCGAATCCCTGATTTCATCCCTCACCCCCGCGATGATTGCCACGCTGATCGAGGATGAAATCATCGAAGGCGGTATGATTCCGAAGGTCGAGAGTGCCGTTGACGCCGTTGCGAAGGGAGTGGAAAAAGCGCACCTGATCGACGGGCGTGTGCCTCACGCCTTGTTGATCGAAATTTTCACGAACGCGGGGATTGGCACCGAAATTGTCGCGGCAAGTTAGCTCGGAGAAATCATCGAGGGGCGCGCGATGTCGCCCAATTATCGCTTCTGAGAAGGCTCCCGAGCCCGTATCACACGGCAGAGGGCTTGGTCGGTGCAAAGCTTTCTCTGGCCAAGCCTCACACGAACCGAGGTGCCCGCCTGCGATTGATACGAGTTTGCGGGAAACGGTATCCGATGAGGATCCGCGCTTGCCACCCTTCCCATCCTCCCTTAAAAACCGGTGATGAAGAAGATCGAAGCGATTGTCAAACCGTTCAAAATGGAAGAAGTCAAACAAGCCCTCTTCGAGGTCGGCATTCAGGGCATGACCGTCATCGAAGTGAAAGGCTTCGGTCGCCAAAAAGGGCACACGGAAATCTATCGCGGCAGCGAATACACCGTCGATTTTCTTCCTAAGGTGAAGTTCGAAGTGGTCGTGCCCGATGATCTGGTGGAAGTAGCGGTCGGCAAAATCTTGGAGAGCGCCAAGACCGGAAAAATTGGGGATGGCAAAGTCTTTGTGCTCCCCGTTGAGCAAGCTATTCGGATTCGCACGGATGAACGGGGCGAGAAGGCGGTTTGACCACCGGCGAAGTGCCATCGCTTCCTTCATCGCTCCCTTATTACTGACCCCGACTTCTTATGGAGTGGTGGCAATCTTTTATCCTCGGCCTCGTCGAGGGAATCACGGAATACCTTCCGATTAGTTCGACCGGCCATTTGCTGGTGGTGCAACGTTTTCTCGGCATCGAATCAAGCGATGAAGCTGATGCTTTCGCCATCTGTATCCAGGCCGGGGCAATCCTGGCCGTCCTCGGCCTCTACAAAAACCGGATCGGTCGAATGACCGCCGGACTCTTCGGTCGTGATCCGGAAGGGCTCCGTCTGACTTGGGCTTTGGTGGCCGCTTTTCTTCCCGCTGCTATCATCGGGTTGCTGCTGAATGATTGGATTAAAGCCTACCTTTTCGGCGGTGAAAAATGGGGGCTTTGGCCAACGGTCGCCGCCTGGTTCATCGGAGGTGTCGCCATCCTGGTCGTGGATCGCTGGCGCCGGGCGCGGGCTCCTCGCCCCGATCATGAAGTCGGTCGGAAAGGGTTGGACCTTGCTCACCTGACTTGGCGAATGGCGCTGGTGATCGGGGGGATTCAATGCCTGGCGATGTGGCCGGGGGTTAGTCGAAGTTTGGTGACGATTGTCGGGGGGATTTTGGTCGGGCTGAGCCTGCCGGCTGCCGTTGAATTCAGTTTTCTTCTCGGCGTCCTGACGCTCAGCGCCGCGACGCTTTATGATGGGCTTAAATATGGCGGGGCGATGGTGGAGCTGTTTGGCTGGCCCGTTCTATTCATTGGCGCCTTTGCCGCCTGGTTTTCCGCTGTGCTCGCTGTGAAATGGATGGTTGCTTATCTCAACCGCCATGGCCTCGCCTTGTTCGGTTGGTATCGCATCGCCATCGCTCTCGTCGTGGGGGGGCTGATCGCGGCGGGTGTTCTTGATCAACTTCACCCAGCGAGCCATGGAGCTGCTGGCGCGAAACCGGTCGAGGCGGCGGATGGAGGGGCTGTTTCAGGCCGCGTTACTGATTAACCATTCGACAAAGCGAAGCCCATTTTCGCTTGACCGCATGTTGGCTCGGCACGAGTTAGTATCATGAGTAACCAGCACGCGGCGTTGGTCAAATTGCTGGGGGATGACGACCCCGAGACGGTGGCATTGGTCAAAGAGCAGTTGCTTGTCGGAGGAGGGGATCGACTATCGGAGGTCAAAGCGTTAACGACTGTGGATGATGTCCGGGTGGCTCGGCATGCCCGCGAGATCTTGGACCGGATTGAGAGTTCGGAAGCCGACGACGACTTTAGTTTGCTCTGCCACCTTTTCCCGGATCACGGCGA
>CAZSPO010000011.1:0-21844 GCA_964608775.1 uncultured Chthoniobacterales bacterium
CGATCACCACGCAGGCCAGCCCGATCACCACCAACGGCATGCCGCCTCCGCCACGGTCGCTCCGGCGGGAACCGCCACTTTGAAAACCGATCCGCAGCACCACCCGCCCAATGATTGCCAGCACCAATAACCCAAAAACCATCGCGATCAACCGGGTGTTCAGCCGCATGTCGCCATTCAAAATGTGGCTGAACTCATGGGCCACGACCCCTTGCAGCTCGTCCCGGGTCAAAGCCTCCACCGCCCCGCGCGTCACTCCGATCGCTGCGTCGTCGATGGTATGGCCGGCGGCGAAGGCATTGATGGATCGGTCCTCCAGCAGGTAGACCCCCGGCATCGGCGTCCCGGAGGCGATCGCCATTTCCTCTACCACATTGAGGAGTTGCTGTTCGGCGGGGTCGGAGGTGTGACCTGCCACCAGTCGGCCCCCCACCATTTCGGCGACGACCGAGCCGCCCCGGGCCAGCTGCATGGTCTTGATCATCCAAGCCACCGCCATAATCCCGCTGATGCCGAGGAAGGTCAGACCAAAAACCTGGGGTTTTAGCGCCAGCGGAGGTCCCTCTGTCCTCAGGCTGGCAGGGGGGGCTTGCCCTTCCTCAGACTGGATGAATTCCGGCAGGAAGTATTGAATGACCAAGCCGAGCGCCAGCGTGGTGCCGAGCATCGCCCCGGCCATTAAAACTAGCAGCCAGAGCGTGCGATGCCGGGCTGCGTCCTGTCGTTGGAAAAAATCACTCGCCATGCATCGCCCGCTTTATCCCGGACCACTCACCAAGGGCTTAGGAGAAGGAAACCTTCGGGGCCTCTTTCTCACCCGGATTTTCGATTTCGAAAAGTTGCGCCGGTCCGAAATTAAAGCTGCCCGCGATGATATTCGAAGGAAAGACTTCTCGGGCCGTGTTGTAAGCCATCACGGCATCATTGTAAGCTTGCCGAGCAAAGGAGACCTTGTTTTCCGTGGAGGTCAGCTCTTCGGTGAGCTGCATCATATTTTGGTTCGCTTTCAGGTCCGGGTAGGCTTCGGATAGGGCAAACAATTTCCCCAACGACCCGGTGAGGGCAGCCTCGGCTCCCAGCAAACCTTGTATCGCTTTAGGATCCCCCGGATCTGCCGCCGCCGTCTTGTTGGCGGAAGCGGCGACGTTCCGGGCGCTGATGACCGCCTCCAACGTCTGACGCTCGTGTTGCATGTAGCCTTTCGCCACTTCCACGAGGTTGGGAATTAAGTCGTATCGCCGTTTAAGCTGCACGTCGATTTGGGCAAAGGCATTTTTAAACCGGTTCCGCTGGGTAACGAGACCGTTGTAAATCCCGATGACGAACATCGCGACGACCGCGACGATCACCACCACAATGCCGAGCGTGATCAGGACTGGAGTCATGAGGCTTTCCTTTAGACCGCCTCGCCGCCAGTGACGAGGGAAAAAACCGTCTTAAGTGCGTCACTATGGCGCTCTGCCTGGCGCAGCATGCGCATTTTTGTCGCGAAAACGACAGGGTGGGCGGGGCTGTTGGATGGGCTTTTAAAATCCTAACCCATTGGTTTGCAGCAGCTTATGATATTTTTAAGACGATGGCACGTCATCTGCGTTATCCAGTCGCATCATGTCAAAAATTTTAGGGATCGACCTTGGCACTACCAACTCTTGTATGGCCGTTATGGAAGGCGGCGAACCGGTGGTGCTGGAAAACTCCGAAGGGGCGCGCACCACTCCCTCCATTGTCGCTTTCAGTAAAACCGGCGAGCGTCTCGTCGGCCAAGCCGCCAAACGCCAGGCGGTCACCAATTCTCAAAACACCATTTCCTCCATCAAACGCTTTATGGGGCGCCGCTTCGATGAGGTGCAAGACGAAGTGGGCCGGGTCCCTTACAAGCTCGTCAAAGCCTCTAACGGCGACTGCGCGGTCGAGGTCACGGTGGATGGCGCGTCCAAAACCTATTCGCCCCAGGAAATCTCGGCGATGATTCTCGCCAAACTGAAATCAGACGCAGAATCGAAGCTGGGCGAAACCATCACGCAGGCGGTCATTACGGTCCCTGCTTACTTTAATGATTCCCAACGCAACGCCACAAAGGATGCCGGGAAAATTGCCGGTCTCGAAGTGCTTCGCATTATTAACGAACCGACAGCCGCTTCGCTCGCTTACGGACTCGACAAAAAGAGCGATGAAAAAATCGCGGTCTACGATCTGGGCGGCGGCACGTTTGATATTTCCGTTTTGGAAATTGGCGACGGGGTTTTCGAAGTCCGCGCAACCAACGGGGATACCCATTTGGGGGGCGACGATTGGGACATCGCGATCATGGATTGGATTATCAACGGGTTTAAAACCAAGGAAAATATCGACCTCGGCAAACAGCCTGACGCTCTGCAACGGATCAAGGAAGAGGCAGAGAAAGCCAAGATCGCTCTCTCTTCCTCGCAAGACTACGAAATCAATCTCCCTTTTATCACGGCCGACCAAACGGGGCCTAAACATATTCAAGAAAAGCTGACCCGCGCCAAGCTAGAGCAGCTGACCGATCACCTGTTCGAGCGGACCATGAAGCCGGTGCGGGATTGTCTCGCCGATGCCAAATTAAGCGAGAGCGAGATTAATGAACTGGTCTTGGTGGGCGGGATGACCCGCATGCCGAAGGTGCAGGAAACGGCCCGTCGCCTCGTGAATAAGGACCCTCACAAAGGGGTGAATCCGGATGAAGTGGTGGCCGTGGGAGCTGCGATCCAAGGTGGGGTGCTTCGGGGCGATGTAAAAGATGTTTTGCTCCTGGATGTGACCCCTCTCACCTTGGCGATCGAAACAGCCGGCGGTGTGGCGACAGCCATGATTCCCCGCAACACAACCATCCCCACCAAAAAATCGCAGACCTTTTCGACTTACAGCGATAATCAGCCCGGCGTGGAAATTGTGGTGCTCCAAGGTGAGCGTCCGCTTTCCCGCGATAACAAACGTCTGGGCACTTTCCATCTCGATGGGATTCCTCCTGCCCCACGCGGCGTTCCACAAATCGAAGTGGCCTTCGATATTGATGCGAATGGGATCCTGAACGTCTCAGCCAAAGATCTCGGTTCGGGCAAAGAACAAAAAATTTCGATCACAGGCTCCAGCGGACTCTCGAAAGAAGAGGTCGAACGGATGCAAAAAGAAGCCGAACTCCATGCGGAAGACGACCGGAAAGCCCGGGATGCCGTCGAAGTTCGCAACACGGCCGATACGCTCGCTTATCAATGCGAGAAGCAGGTGAATGAACTAGGCGACAAATTCCCAGCCGATAAAAAGCAAGGAATCGAATCGGCCATCGCGGCGGTGCGCAAGGCGCTCGAAGGCTCCGACTCGGAAGCGATCAAGAAGGCCTCGGACGAACTTCAACAGCAGTTCCAGGCCATCAGCGAAGACCTTTATAAACAAGCCGCTGAACAAGCCGAAGCCGCCGGGGCGCAAGCGGGACCCGGAACCGGCGAAGCATCTGGTGCCGGGTCGAGTGGCCCCGCGTCGGGTGGAGAGGCGAAGCGAACCGGCGACGATGTGGTCGACGCGGAATTTGAGGTGGTGGATGACGATAAAAAGTCTTCCTGACCCCACCTTAGCGAGCCCGCTTTCAATTTTTAACCATTTGCGATCCAGGCCCGGTGTCTGGAAAGCGGAACCAACCCTGAACCAACAAACCATCCAAAGAACACCCTAGATATGGCCATTAAAGTTAAGCCACTCGGTGATCGTGTGCTGGTGAAACCGCTCGACGAAAAAGAAGAAGTCAAAGGCGGCATCATCATCCCCGACACGGCAAAAGAAAAACCCCAAGAGGGCAAAGTCGTTGCGCTCGGAACCGGCAAGGTCGACGACAACGGTAATAAAGTCGAATTCAACGTGAAAGTCGACGATAAGGTGCTGATCAGCAAATACGGCGGCACAGAAATCAAAATCGATGGCGAAGGCTACCTGATCATGCGTGAGGACGACATCCTCGGCATCATCGGCTGACCTTTATCATTAAACCAAACCCACTGAACCTGAAAGAATAATAGAATCATTATGGCAGCCAAACAGCTCCAATTCGATGAGTCCGCCCGCCACGCGCTCCTGCGTGGGGTCGAAAAACTCGCTAAAGCCGTCAAGGCCACCCTCGGGCCGGCCGGACGCAACGTCATCCTCGACAAAAAATTCGGCAGCCCGACCATCACGAAAGATGGTGTGACGGTTGCGAAAGAAATCGAGCTTGAAGATCCCTATGAAAACATGGGAGCCCAGCTGGTCCGCGAAGTCGCTTCCAAAACCAGCGATCTTGCTGGTGACGGCACCACCACGGCGACCGTGCTGGCTGAATCGATCTTCCGCGAAGGCCTGAAGAACGTGACCGCCGGGGCGAACCCCACGTCGCTTCAGCGCGGTATTAACAAAGCCACAGCCGCTGTGGTGGCCGAACTCGGTCGTATCTCGAAGAAGGTGAAAGACCGGACCGAGATCGCTCAAGTGGCCACCGTCTCCGCAAACTGGGACGCTACCATCGGGGATATCATCGCCGATGCGATGGATAAAGTCGGAAAAGACGGCACCATCACCGTGGAAGAAGCTCGCTCGATCGAAACCACCCTCGACGTGGTCGAAGGGATGCAGTTCGACAAAGGGTATCTCTCCCCTTACTTCGTCACTAACGCCGAAGCCATGGAGTGCAACCTCGAGAACGCCTACATCCTCGTGCATGAAAAGAAAATCTCGAACCTGAAGGACATGCTTCCGGTCCTCGAGAAAGTCAGCAAGAGCGGTCGCCCGCTGCTGATCATCGCTGAAGACGTGGAAGGCGAAGCTCTCGCCACCCTCGTGGTCAACAAACTGCGTGGCACCCTCCAAGTCGCAGCCGTTAAGGCTCCCGGCTTCGGTGATCGCCGCAAAGCGATGCTCGAAGATATCGCGATCCTCACCGGGGGCCGATGCCTCACGGAAGATCTCGGCATCAAACTCGAAAACATCGACCTCAGCGACCTCGGCCAAGCCAAGCGTATCTCGATCGACAAAGAAAATACGACCATCGTCGAAGGCGAAGGTTCCAACGCCGATATCCAAGGCCGGGTGAACCAAATCCGCCGTCAAATCGAGGAAACCACCTCCGATTACGACCGTGAAAAACTCCAAGAACGCCTCGCGAAACTCGCCGGCGGTGTGGCCGTCATCAATGTCGGTGCCGCAACCGAGACCGAGATGAAGGAAAAGAAAGCCCGCGTCGAAGATGCCTTGCACGCCACCCGTGCGGCGGTCGAAGAAGGGATCGTCCCAGGCGGCGGTGTCGCCCTCATCCGCGCCCAAAAAGTCCTCGATACCCTTGAGGTCGAAGGCGATGAGCAAATTGGGGCCGGGATTGTCCGTCGCGCCGTTGAAGCGCCTCTCCGCCAACTGGCTGACAACGCCGGTCAGGAAGGCGCTCTCATCGTGCAGGAAGTGAAAAAGCGCAAAGCGAACGAAGGTTACAACGTGGCCACTGGCGAATACATCGACCTCGTGAAAGCCGGTGTCGTTGACCCGACCAAAGTGACCCGCAGCGCCCTGCAACACGCTGGCTCGATCTCGGGTCTGCTCCTGACAACCGAAGCTCTCATCACCGAAGTTCCGGAAAAAGAAAAACCAGCTCCTGCTGGTGGCCCGGGCGGAATGGGCGGCATGGGCGGGATGGACTACTAAGTCGACTACTAAGTCGACTACTCAGTCTCATCAAACCCTCAAGGTTCCGAATTCAGACAACCCCGGCAGGATTTCCTGTCGGGGTTGTTTTTTTATCGTGGTTAGGGCGTTTGAGGCTCGGCGGGAGTCGCTTCAGCGGGAACGTCAGCCTCAGGGGAGGCGGGAGCCGATTCTGCAGGGGGCGCTTCGATGGCGACTGTGGAGATCTCGGCGATCACGGGAGCGGGGCCCGCGTCCAGCAACGCCTGGGCTTCTGCTGCAAATGCGCTTGCCGGATATTGGGTCACGATATTTTCCAACAAGGTCCGACTGGATTCCGTCTTTCCTTGAAACCGGTCGAGTCGGGCCTGGGAAAGCAGCGCAAAGGGGGCGGTATAAGCTTTGGGATAAACCGTTGAAGCACTCTGATAGCGGGCGATGGCTTCCTGGTTTTTCCCTTGCAGCTCCAGAATGGTGGCTTGCGAGACGTAAGCCGCCGGGGCGAAGGGGTGCTCGGGAAAGCCATCCAGGAATTCCTGATAAGCCGCGTAACCTTCATCCAGTCGGTCGCGCTCGACATGATCGATGGCGAGAAGCAGCAAAGCGGCACCGGCTTGCGGGGAGCCGGGAAACTGGCTGACCAAATTGCCGAGCGCCTCAGGGGAATCGGCGGCAGCGAGAGCGGCTTCTGCGGCTAGGCGATTCTTTTGCTGCACCCAGGCGAAGGCTCCCCAGGCTACGATCAGAAGAATGGCCAAGCCGAATGCGAGGAAAATTTTTGTGCGATGGGTTTCCCACCAATCGGGTTGAAGCGCATCGTCGAGTGAGGTCGCCTGAGGAATCGGACTTTCGGGGTGAGCCATAAGCGGGGCATCTTGCCTGTGCCCGTTTGCCAGCGCAAGAGGAGATGGAGGTCGAATGGCCGGTCGAATCCCGGTGAGCTTTCCGGGCTATGGATTCGCGAATCGCGACCGCCACAGCTCAGCTTCTTCTTCCTCCATGGTCGCCAGCAGGGGGCGGAGCGTGTAGTTGCCGTGCATCTTACCGTCCCGAATGAACATCCAATCCCAGGATTGAGATGCCGATTCATCAGGACATCGTTCCCGGAGTCGACCAGATGGAACAGCATCAGACCAACGAAATGCTCGGATACGAATTTCCTTCGGGTCCCATCTCGGCGTCGCTAACCCTACCGGCATGAAGCGGATGCAATTGATCGTGTTGCTCGGTGGCCCCGGCTCCGGCAAAGGAACCCACGGGCAAGTCTTGGCCGACCGACTCGGCTATGGCCACCTCTCGACCGGGGAGCAATTTCGCGAGCAGATCCGGCTGCGCACCCCGTTGGGTGTCGAAGCCAAGGGGCTGATTGAGGCCGGGCGACTCGTTCCCGATCCACTCGTCCTCGCCTTGGTTGCGGACATGCTCAAGGCCAATCAATCGACGCCGGGTTGTGTGCTGGATGGTTTTCCCCGGTCCCGCGCCCAGGCGGAGGCGCTGGGGGAGGTGGCGGACGACCACGGATTCTCCGTTAGCAGCGCCTTATACCTTCGGATTTCCGATGACGAAGTTTTGCGCCGCCTTTCGGGACGACTGACCTGTCGCGAGTGCGGGCGGACGTTTCACGAAACCGCCAACCCGCCGATCGCTACCGGGTTGTGCGATGGGTGCGGGGGCCAATTGTTTCGTCGAAAAGACGACGAACCGGCCACGATCCAGAAACGGATTGCAGTCTTCCACGACATGATCGAACCGCTTCTCGCATTTTACCGAGCGGCAGGCCAGTTGGTGGAAATCCCAGCCGAAGGGGCGGTGGAGACGGTTTCCAGCCGGGTCGTGGCGACCCATGCCGAGCGCCTGGGCCCAATCGCTTCGAGACGACTCGGTCTCTAAAGATTGCCTATCCTTCTTTTGGGGGATAAGGGAATAGAGGCATTCCGTTGAATGTTGTTGGGATGTCTTTACATTGAAAATAAATGCGTCACTTCCCCTCCATCCCCCTTGGGATTTTAACTTTGCTGTTGGCCATGGGGTCTTCGGCGAGGGGCGAGTATTCGCTAGAGCAATGGTCTTACAAAATCGCCCCACTCTTGGGGGCTTACTGTTACGAATGCCACACAGCAGCCGATCCAAAAGGCGGGGTGGATCTGGAGTCGTTAAAAACCTCGTCCGATATTCTTGAACATATGCCCCTCATGGAGCGCATCTACGATGTGGTCGATCTGGGAGACATGCCCCCGGCGAAAAAGCCCCAACCGTCGGACGCGGATCGAGCGGTGTTGATCGGTTGGATTCAATACGCCCTCAACGATGGCCTCAAAGAGCTCCCTCCCGATCCTGGCCCCGCCGTCATTCGTCGGCTGACCCGAGAAGAATACAGCCGGACGGTGCAGGATTTATTTTTCATTCAATTTGATGTCACCGATGCGGTGGGCATGCCGCCGGACAGCATTCAGGAGGGGTTCTCATTCGACAACCTAGCGAATGTTTTGAATGTGCAACCGCTCCTGATGGAAAAATATTTCGATGCCGGAGTGGAGGTGGTGGATCGCTATTTTTACGAAAGCACCGAAGGCAAACAGGTGGTCACAGAAATCCAGGCCGCAGTCGAGCGGGTGCCGAATCCGCAAATGCGGCGGAATATCGCGGGCAATTTTATTCGCGGATTGCTCTCCCGAATGTTCCGGCGACCCGTCAACGAGGTGGAGCTGGAGCGATACCTGGTGCTCTTCGACCACGCCATGGCGCAGAACGTCGGCACCAAAGAGGCCTTCCGCCATATGATCATCGCCGCGCTCATGTCGCCGAATTTTCTTTATCGGATCGAAAGTGACCGCGGTCCGGCGGGCTCACAATCGCCTTACCGGATCAACGACTTCGAACTCGCCACCCGCCTCTCCTACTATCTCTGGGCTACCATGCCAGACAACGAGCTTTTCCAACTCGCCAGCGCGGGCAAACTCTCCGATCCTGCCGTTTTTGAACAACAGCTCGATCGGATGCTCCAGGACCCCAAAGCGTCCGCGTTCGCCAACGTCTTTGCTAAACAATGGCTGGAACTCGAAAAGCTCGAGACCGCCCGGCCCTCGCAAGATAATTTCCCCCAATTTTCCGAAGAACTAAAAGCATCGATGAAAGGGGAGCCGATCGCCTTCTTCGATCATCTCCGCACCAGCAATGGCAAGGTCACCGATTTGCTCGACGCCGATTACACCTTCGTCGATGAGCGGTTGGCCGATTTTTATGGGCTTCCTGCTCCGGAAGGTGATGGCTTTCAAAAGGTTTCATTGCCCGCTGACAGCCATCGCGGGGGAGTGATGGGGATGGGGAGTGTGCTGGCGATGACCTCCCACGTTTTCCGGACCAGCCCGACCTTGCGCGGCAAGTATGTGCTCGCGGTCATGCTCGGCACCCCGCCGCCGGTTCCGCCTGCCAACGCCTCGCAGATTGCCACCGAGGTCACCGAAGACCGGGAGCTCAAAACATTCCGCGACGTTCTGGCCGCGCATGCCGGCGATCCGACCTGCGCCGCCTGCCATAAGCGGATTGATCCGCTCGGGTTTGCGCTGGATAACTTCGACGCAATCGGTCGTTGGCGCGAAAATACCGAGGCAGAACCGCTCGACACCACCGGGAAACTGCCGACGGGCGAAATGATCACCGGTTTTCATGACCTCAAAGAGGTGCTCCGTTCGAAGGAAGATCAGTTCCTTCTCAATCTCACTCAGCAAATGATGCGCTACGCACTCGGTCGCCATCTCGTCGCGGCCGACCGTCGCGTGGTGAATGAAATTGTCGCGAAAGTAAAAGCCGACGACTATAAAATGCAGACGCTGATCAAAGAGGTCGCCAAATCCTATCCCTTCCAACATCGCAAAAATTTCCAGCCCGGCCCGTCCGTTCCGGTCGCGGCTGTGCCTCCCGCTAAAGCCACTAAAGCCGCTAAAGCCACCAAAGCCGCTAAAGCCACCAAAGCCGCTGAGGCCACCAAAGCCACCCACCCACCCGTCACGAACCTCCCCCCGAACCGCTCATGAAACATCCTCTCTCACGTCGCACCTTTCTCCGGGGAGCCGGAGCCGTCGTCGCGCTTCCTTTCATGGAGGCCATGATCCCTCGTCGAGCCATCGGAGCCCTCACCCCAGCCGGGGGTCCGCCCCTTCGCACCGCTATCTTTTCTGTTAGCGGCGGCACAGTCTTGGAATCATGGAAGCCGGAAAATACCGGGGCACTGACTGGCGACCTTCCCTCGATTCTCCGCCCCTATGAATTCTGTCGCGATCAACTGACGGTCATCTCTGGCTTGAGCCATAATGGCAAGACCCAGGGCGACTTCAACGGCCACACGGGTTGTGCAATCGTCCACCTCACCGGGGCGCAACTCGCCAAGAACGAGGGGGGCCAATACAAGGCCGGCATGAGCATCGACCAAGCCATCGCCCAACAGGTGGGGAAAGAAACCTTCCTCCCTTCGCTCGAAATCGGCATGGGCCGCGGGGAAACCCGCTTTTCTTATGCGGGCGACGCCCAACCCGTTCCCTACGAATCCAATCCGCAAATGGTCTTCGACCGGATGTTCCGCGGGCGCAAACCCTCGGTGCCCAACTGGGGTTCGTCCCGTGCCCGCCCCGTCCAAGCTGCCGCCGCCGCTCCGGTGGCGACAACGGTCGAAACGAAGCAATCCATGCTGGGCCAGAGCGTTCTCGACCTCGTGTTGGCTGAAGCTAAAGCGCTGAAAACCCAGCTTGGATATAACGACCAACAACGGCTCGATCATTATATGGACGCCGTGCGCGGGGTAGAAAAACGGGTGCAATACCTGACCGTGCGCCAAGAGCAGGCCATTCAGCAGGCCGGGCCAGTGGTGGCCCAGTCGGACAGCCATGGCGGGCTTTACATCCCCGAAATCGATGGCGATGTCTGGAAGGATAGCCGTGGAATCGGAGCAGACCCCGAGCTGCATATGGAATATATTCGGTTAATGATGGATCTCGTCGTCCTAGCATTCCAGACCGACACCACCCGTATGGTCACCTTTGCGATTGGTTCAGAAGAATTCCACTTCCCCGGCATTGTCACCGTCGGCTACGAGCGGCACTACCATACCCTGCAGCACCAGGGGAATGCGCGGACTGTGGATGAAGCCGACCCGATTTCGCGCGAAGCCTGCCGACAGATCAATGCGTGGTATTCGTCGCTGATTGCCGAGGCCGTTGCCAAAATGCAGGCCATCGATGAGGGGGGCGTTTCTTTGCTGGACAACAGCATGCTGCTCCACACCAGTTACATGGCGAGTGGAGGCCATACGAAACACGACTACCCGGTGCTCCTCATCGGCAAAGCCAAGGGCACGTTGAAAGGGGGTCAACATGTCGCTTGCGACAAAAAAACGCCGGTCTCGAATCTCTACGTGGAAATGCTCAACCGCATGGGGAATGAAACGGACGAGTTCGGTGATAACAAAGCCGATTATGGCCAACACGGCGGTCGGATCCCAGACTTGGTCTAACCAACAGCGCGCATCGATTTTCTCCCTGTCTTTTTATGTTTATCGCTGTCGGCCGAGATGAAGCCCGTTCGCTGTCCGATGATGGTCGACAGTGGTCGAAGCCAGAAGTCGGCACGGAACTGCTCATGTTAAAGGCCGTGGTATTTGGCAACGGCAAATTCGTGGCGGTCGGGAGCAAAGGGAAAGATGACTACTTCCAATGGAGCACCGATGGGAAGCGGTGGGGCCAACAACACATGGACACCGGCTACGGTGGACGGTTTCATAGCGTCTCCTTTGGTAACAACACCTTTATCGCCTGGGGAGGGAAGGGGAGTCCCGGCTCCGTCTTCCTTAGCTACTCGGAAGATGGAGAAAAATGGACGCCGGAAACCGAGTTTGCCGGGAAATTCCGTATCCGCCGAGGAGCCTATGGCAACGATGTTTGGGTGGGCGTTGGCGATTATGGTCGCATTGTCGTTTCATCGGGCAACCTCAAACAGTGGGACGACGTGCCCGACACCCGACCGATTGACACCATGATTGATGTCACATTTGGCAACGGACTCTTCGTCGGCGTCGGTCTGCATGGCTTGCGGCGTTGGTCGGCCGACGGCAAGAAATGGTCGGAACCCGAGCGAGGCAAGGAGGGCGAACATCTGAACAATGTGGTATGGACTGGCAACTCCTTCATCGCAGTCGGTGCGGGAGCCACTTACGCGTCAATGGACGGCAAGGCGTGGCAGCGGCGGGACAACACGAATGCGCCGACCTATTTCACCTACGAAGATGGGACGTTTGCGGGCATCGCCTGGAAGGGGCGTGTGCTATACTCTCAGGATAGTATTGCATGGGAAGAGGTCTTCAAGAGCGACCTCGATTTTCAAGGAATCACAGCGGGCCGGGCGGGGTAACCGCCTTGGGTCGCAACCCGAAGTCAAACCTACTGGTTCTCAAAACCAGTCGTGTTTTTATGAAACAGGGGAGTCAACCGCATCAGAGGAAACGACTCGAAGCAAACCTTGGCTTTGTCCGGCCGGTTTTTTGCTGCTTTGGCTCGGCATTCTCGCGGTGGCTTCGGCGGCCAACCTCTTTTTGTTGACCCAGGAGGCGACCAAGCGGGGGCAGCCCTGGTTCTCCCCGCAGTTTCGCGCCGCATTCCGACAAGCGCCGCCTAATTTTTTGTTCAATCACTTTGTCCTGCAAAGTCCATCACCTGTCCGCTGGTTCGGAAGGCGCACGACGCCTTGGCTCGTCTGGCAGCGCCGTGAAGAAGCGAGGAACCCAACTCGCTCACGGGCTCGCCTCCGCCGGTTCGTTGGCGTGCGCGAAGAAACGATCCCAGAGGTGATCGAGAAGAAAGGAGGATTGAGTGAGCGAGAGCAGGTGGCAGCGGCCCGCCCCGTCGAGATGGAGCAGGGAGGCATTCCGGGTCGGCCCGGTGGAAACGACCGCATGTTCATCCACCGGGATCGGCCCTCGGATCTCGGCCAGGTTTTTGACCGCCGCTTCGACATCGAAATCCACCACCCGATCAAACTTCTGTTGCATCCACGATTCGATCTCGCTGTCTAGCTCGGCGACGGTGAAGCGTCGCTCGTTGTTCGCCAGAAGATGGTAGAAAACGAGGATAATTTCTTTGCACACTTCCTCCTCGACGCTGTCGATTAGCCGATGGAACGCACTGGACCCGCTTGCTAGATTGCGGAAGAAGAGGGTCTCGGTCACGAGTTTCTGAAACTGGATCTTCTTGTTTTTGAAATTGCTCCACTGCTTGAAGGCGATGCCGCCCAAGGCCACCCCTACCGCCATGACCGCTGTCAGCACCTTGAGGTGGTCCGTCACGTCCTGTTCTCCGATGTTGAGCATCTCCCGGACCTTGGACTCTTCCATCACGAGGATGGCGATCACGAACACCAACAGCAGGAGCTGCGGCAACGCTTTTAGAAGCACCGGGATGGCGGCTCCGAGGGCCGGGACGAAGAAAAGCAAGCGATCCTTCCACGTCATGCTCAGCTTCACATTCGGAAAGACCAGTTCCAGATCGTATTTGGGAATGTTCTTGTAGAGGTAGAGGTAATATTTCCCCGGCTGGAACTGTAGTTCATCGGGATCGAATTTTCCCTTCGGTTTTTTTTGCTGAAACCGATTCCGGAAAAACTCTTCGTCCTGAAACTTGATCAGAATGAGTACTCGCTGGAGGACATCGACCCTGACTTTGCGCTTGAAGAGCCCCCATTTCTTGACCGTGGTTTCCTCGTCCACGTCCCCGCGGTAGTAGCAGGCGAAACGATCGAACTCGTCGAAGTCGACACGCGTCCGCAGCTTGATCATGGTCTCCTTCTCGAAGGCCTCGCGAACCTTCTCCTCGGAAATGGGGTAGAAATTCGCCCGGTTGGCCAGCTCCTCGAAGATCTCCAAGACTTCGACCTCTTTTCGGTCGCGCTCTTCCTGGGTGGATTCCTCGATCTCCACATCGGCATCCGGGTTGAAGGGGGCGAAGGCCTCTTTCAGTTGCTCCGATTTTTTGTGAAAAAGGAAGTGATAATAGGCGGTCAGGATCTCACAGAACGCCTTGAACTTTTCCTGATCCGCCTCGGTCAGCCGACCGTCCTCGAGACAGTGCTGGATGAGATCTCTGCGGGAAAAAGGGATAAAGCGGTCCCGCTCATGGAAGCGGTCGGCGTCGGGGGCCTCCTGTTCCCTTCTCACCCAGCAGAGGTAGTCATTTCCGGGAGACAAGGCAAGCCTACAGGCTAACCCTGCCCGGGCCTCCCATCTTGAAGCGACCGGCTATCCATCGATTCCGTGCGCCCGCTCGGCGCAGCTTTTTTTCGGCTTCTTGGGTCACTCGGACCGAGGCGCGGTGGACAGGACAAGTTCGCGGGCTTTCGCGATTCGGTCGGGGGCTCGCATGAGGGTTTCCCCGACGAGAATCGCCTCCACTCCGGCCTCGGCGAGTCGCTGGGTGTCCGCCCCGGTTTTGATCCCGCTCTCGCTGATGAGGAGGATCTCTTCTGGGACTTCTTCGGCCAGTTCGAGCGTCGTTTCGAGCCGGACCTCGAAGCTGGCGAGGTTGCGATTGTTGATGCCGATCAACTCCGCGCCGAGTTCCAGGGCCTGTTCCAGCTCCTCCAGCGTGTGCACCTCCACGAGGGCGTCCAATTGACAGGCATGCGCCGCCTCATGCAATTCTCGCAGTCGATCGGGTGCAAGCCCGGCCACGATTAGCAGAATCGCGTCGGCCCCGGCCACCACCGATTCATACACCTGCAGCGGATCGATGATGAAATCCTTCCGCAGCAAGGGAAGTGAAGTTTGATCGCGGATTTCGCGCAAAAATTGGAGGTGCCCTTGGAAATAGCGTGCGTCGGTGAGCACCGAAAGGGCATCGGCTTCCGCCCGCTCGTATTCCCGAGCCACCCGCACCGGGTCGAAATCCTCGGCGATGATGCCGACGGAGGGAGAGGCTTTTTTTACCTCGGCGATCAGCCCCAAGCGGACGCCCGCTCGATCGAGCGAAGGGCGGAACGGACGGAAGTCATTCCGTTCCAAAGCCATCTTGCGAAGGACATCCCCGTGGGGCCGCAGTCGTTCCACTTCTGTGGCTTTATGAGCGAGTATTTCTTGGAGTTTGCTGGACACCCTGGATACCTTGCCGAGTCCATCCCCCGCGTCAATCCGGCACTGCGACGGATGAGGAGGGTTTCCTTCTTCTCGGCGTCATTCCCCATTTGCGCTGCTCAAGCATTGTGAAACGCTTGGTTGTCTATTCCGCTGTTGCCCTGGTTTTTTTAGCTTCAATAAAGGAGAGGAGGCTATCAAGATTCTCGAACTTGTCGTGAAATCCATAGACTTGGTTGCCATGAATTCTCCGCAACGCTATCGGAGTGCTTAAGCGATATGTCCCATCGGCGATTGGCTGCATGAATGCCAAGTAAACACCGGGTGTGAGAATCGAATCCGGGTGGTTCCGGATCGTGAAGGTCTTTGGAAGTTCACCCCAAATGGAACGAATCCGCCAAGCCCTCGCCTTTTGCGGCCAGATCAGGGTGTGAAGCGAGGCATCGTCGTATCGCAGCGGGGGTGTTTTGAGAATGCTCACGATGCCGATGATCGGCGATTGGGCGATCGTTGCTTCGGCCTGATGAGTCTTCTCCTCGGCCGACGTCTGAGGAAGCATCGCAATCAGGAGGAGAATGGTGAGGGGAAATTTCATCGTGGTCGGTTGAAACCGAATCAGCCCTCACCCATCATCTCTTTACAATCCGAGCCCTTACTCCCAAGGGAGCCGCCTCCCTCCGCTGGAGCACGGCTGCGGCCTTGCCACCAGGGCTTCGCAACTTTCCATCATGCGCCAAAAGCGCTGGCAAGCTGCATTTTTCCATTTTCAGAGGAGCAAATAGGAGGGTAGCTTGCTTTTTTTTCCACGCGCGTGATCGCCAAGTTCATCAAAGATTTGCAGCTCGACCCCCTGCCGATCCGACACGCATTTAAAGGCTACTCATTGGATGGCCTTAAAGTTGATGTGCAAGCCGGAATCACGGGGGCGCTTCTCGCTTTTCCTCAAGCGTTGGCTTATGCCATTATCGCCGGGTTACCGATCAGCTATGGCATTTGGTGTTCGGCGATCGCCGCGTTTGTCGGGCCGCTCTTTGCCAGTTCGAAACTGGCGATTCTTGGGCCGACGAATGCGACGGCGGCCATGATGCTCAGTCTGACTTTGACCTTGCCGGGGTTCACCGGGGATGTCGGGGCCATTGCCTTGTTGGTTTGCATGGTCGGGGTGTTGTTGCTGGTCGGAGCCTTTCTTCAATTGGCTTTCCTGCTCCGGTTTATTTCCCAGAGCGTGATTATCGGCTACATTAGTGCAGCCGGGATTTTCATTATTGCGAACCAAGCCCAACATCTTTTTGGGGTGACGGTTGAGCGGGGCCAGACCTTCGTGGACACCGTCAGGAAGACGGCCGTGCATTTGGCGGAAACGGAATGGTCGGCGGTGGTGATTGCGGTGGTGACCTTTGGGATTTTGGTCTGGCTGAATCGGCTGCCGCGACTGCGAAATTTGCGGGTGGCAATTTCCCTGGTGGTGGCGAGCGGGGTGGCCTGGGGGCTTTCGCATTACGGCTTTCAAGTCCGGATGGTGGATCCGCTGCCGTTTGGCGAATTTCCCGTGACGCTGCCTTCGCTGAATCTGAGCACCTTTTCTATGTTGTTCGGGCCGGCCACCGCGCTCGCCTTTTTGGCGGCACTGGAGAACACGGTCATGACCAAGACGATTGCCAGCAAGACCGGGGCACCGCTTAATCCGAACCAGGAATTGTTAAGTTTGGGCTTTGCCAATTTTGCGGCTGGGTTCACCAACGGCATGGTGGCCTCCACGTCCCCCGTCCGGAGCACGTTAAATTTGAGCTGCGGCGCGGTGACTCAGGTGTCGAGTTTAGTCAACAGCTCCCTCTGTATTGCGGGTGCGCTTTTGTTGGGGCCATGGATTGGGGAGCTCCCCAAAGCGGGGGTGGCTGCCGTGGTGGTGAACGTCGCCATCTCGCTCATCCGGTATGATCGGATCAAAGTGGCGTGGAAATCGACCCACAGCGATGCGGTGACGTTGACCACTACCTTCGTCTCGGCTTTGTTGCTCCCTTTGCACATCGCGATTTTTATCGGGGTCGCCACTTCCATTGCCTTGTTTTTGAAAAAGGCCAGTGCGCCCGAATTGGTGGAATATACCTTTAATGACGAAGGCCAACTGACTGAGCTTGCCCAAAAGCGGGCGAACCCCCGAATCTCTATCATCCATGCCGAGGGCGACCTTTTCTTTGGGGCTGCCGACCTCTTCCGGGATGAGGTGCGGAAGGTGTGCCACGATCCCCTCCTGCGCATTGTGATTTTGCGGTTGAAGAATGCGCATCATTTGGATGCCACCACGATTTTTGCCCTGGAAGATTTGATCAAGTATCTACGGTCCACCGGTCGCGGTTTGGTGGTGAGCGGGGCGAAGCGAGATGTCTATCGGATTTTTCGTGACACCGGTCTTTTGACCTTGCTGGGCAAAGAGAATTTTTTCATGGGGTCGGAATCGAATCCGAATGTCTCGACCCGCAAAGCGTTGAAGCGGGCTCAGGAATTGATTGGAAGTGATAAGGCGGACATTCAGATTTACTACGATCCCAACAAAAAAAAGAAGGAGAGCTAACGCGAAGCCGCTCCAATCCTTTCATCCCCTATGGTGATGAGCCCTTGGATTTTTTCGGCACCGGAGCCAACACGCGGAGTCCGCGTTTGGCGAGATCGAAGCGGACAGGGGCGAACCCCATCAATTCGCCATCGATTTCGACCGGTATTTTGTCGGGGCTGGTAACGGTGAGGGAGCGGGTTTGATGATAACTGAGATCTTTCATGGAGGCGGCATCGCCGAAGACCAAGCCCTGGAGATAGCGGACCAGGTCGAGGTGACCGATTTTGGCGAAAATCAGGACATCGAGCAGGCCGTCGTCAATGCGGGCTCCTTTAAAGAGGGGAAAAGGGCCGCCGTAATGCCGCCCGTTGCCGATCAGCACGAAAGAACCTTCCACGACCTGCTGGTTGGCGAGGGTCACGGTGAGCCGGGGCGGTTTGCGTGCCGCGATTTGAGAGGCGACGACGAGGTAGCTAAGAGGGCCGAAGTGTTTGCGGAAATCCCGTTCGGTTTCGAGCACGATCTGGGCGTCAAGACCGACCCCGGCCAGTTGGATAAAGTAATGGTCGTTCGCCCGTCCGAGATCGACGGTCCGCGTGTGGCCGGTCTGGATAATTTTCCAGCAGGCTTCCAACCCGGGGGGAAGGCCGAGTTCGGTGGCGAACACATTCATGGTGCCGACTGGTAGCAGGCCAAAACTGGCCCGACTCTCGGCCATGCCGTTGATGACTTCATTCACGGTCCCGTCACCGCCAGCGGCGATGATTTTTTCAAACCCCTGTTCCACCGCCCGCTCGGCCATGGCTTCGGCGTCCCCGGGGGCTTCGGTGAGTCGGAGCACCGGACGCGGACGGAGGGCTTCGATCCGGTGGCGCAACGGAGCCGCTTTTTCGCCTTTTGCAGCCGGATTGAAGATCACGAAAGGGCGTTCGGCCATGGCGGGATCAGAGCGGGTTTTATTCGTGATGAAATGGCAGCGAATTCCTTTCGTCCGGGAATGTCGGGATCGGCTTCTGCAAGTCGGGAATCGGCATGGCGAGACGATGGCCGCTTGTTCATCGTCTGACAAGCGGTGGCAGCGTCAGGGCGTGGCATCAGCGGGGGTCGGTCGCGGTAACACTACGACCAGGGTCATCCATCGGCCTTTTGCCGGGTTAAGTCCTTGGATTTCAATCACCTCGGCGTGCCCGACTCCGTTGGGATAAGTCTGAGCGAATTCTTCTTTGGGCAGAATGACGGCTGATTCGTTGCGGGTCACGATGGTGGGATTGAGCCAGACGCTTTGCAGCCACCCGCGGGTGTGGGCGCGGAGATACCAGACGAGGCTAGGTTCTCCGTAGGAAGTGACGGCGAAGGATTGGGTGGGGCCGAGCGCTGGCCCAATCTCCCTGCCCAACCTTCGGGAGATCAAGAGACGGTCGAGCACGGGGGCGGCGACCAAGCCGAGGAGCAGGCTGAAAGCCAGAGCGGCGAGCAGGGCCAAGCGGACCCGGGGCCAGCTCGGCAGGGAGAGGGTTCCCCGGTTGAAATGTCGGGCCAGGAGGAGAGCCAAGGCGGGGTAGGCTGGGAGAACGTAATGCGGCAACTTGGTTTTGATCAGGCTGAAGACCACGAAAACGGTCAGGACCCACCACCAAAGATACCCCATCCAATTCCGGCCCGCGCGTTCCTGCCAGAGGGAAGGCAGCCAGAAGGACCAGGGGGCAAAAAAGAGAAACACCACCGGCAGATAGAGGGGGAGGGTGAGGAGGTAACCGAGAGCGTTGCGGGCACCGTGGCCTTCCATCGCCGAGATCGAGCGTTCAACGACATGCTTCCCAATGCCGATTGAAAAAAATTCTCCCCCGGTCGCGATAAGGGCTGGGATTCCCCAGATACCGGTGAAAGCGAGAGCGAGCACCAGGGCGGCCAGCAGACCGGTCCGGGCGAAGCGTTGCCAACCGCCGAGTTGCCAAGCGGCCACGGCGAGGGGCACCACGGGGAGCCAGGCGACGGGGCCTTTGGCCAGGAATCCGAGGGCCAATGAGAGGGTGAAAAGCCACCACCACAAATCATCAAACGGAGCCCAGGCCCGACGGGGGAGTGGTCGTTGAAGGCATTCCCAACCCGCCCAAAGTGCCAGGGTAACGAAGAGGACCATGGCGGCATCTGCGACGGCCGCCCGTCCGTGAATCATGGTTTGGAGGGCTGTCAGATAAATCACCGCTGCCATCCACGCGAATCGACCGGCCGATTGCGGCGAATGCAGACGGCGCAACCGCCAGGCGAACCCATAGATCACCAGCGCGGTCAGCAGGGTGCAGAGGAGGGAGGGGAGTCGGGCCGCGAAATCGTGGGTGCCGAGCACGCGGTAAGCCCCGACTTGAAGCCAATAAATGAGGGGGGGTTTGTCGAACCGATAAGTATTATTAAAGAAGGGAACAATGTAATCCCCGCGCTCGATCATTTCGCGGGAGGCCTCGGCAAAGCGAGGTTCATCCCGATCGATGAGCGGCAGGGTCCAGCTGCCAGGCAGGAGGGCGACCAGACCGATGGCGAGGATGACCAACAAGCGCCCGCGATGGGTGCCTGGGATCCAAAATTCCAACGGCGGGATAGCCTTCAATCGCCGAAGGAAATATCGATCGCTTTGGCGGCCTCCACCATTTGGCTCTCAGGCGAAACCAGGCGTAGTCTGTGCACAGCTTCCTGAATCGGAACCGACAGGACCGTGTAATTCTGGTAGCTCACCATTTCGCCGAACCGGCCTTCCTCGATCAGGCCAACGGCTTTCACCCCGAACCGCGTGCCGAGCAATCGGTCAATCGTGGTTGGGGCTCCTCCCCGCTGCAAATGGCCTAGCACACAGACGCGGGTTTCTTTCCCCGTGCGTTCGCCGAGCTCGCGGGCGACAGCTTCGCCGATGCCACCGAGCCGATGTTCGCCCGCTTGCCGTTCGACGACGAATTGGTTGCCATCCGCGAGGCGGGCTCCTTCGGCGACCACGACGAGTGAACTCATGTTGCCGGCGGCATCCCGTCGGCGAATGGCTTCGGCGACCTTATCGAGGTCGAAGGGCATTTCCGGGATTAAAATCACATCGGCTCCTCCTGCCACGCCGCCATAGAGGGCAATCCAACCGGCGTTACGCCCCATGACTTCGATGACTATCAGCCGTTTGTGGCTGCTCGCGGTCGTGTGCAATCGGTCGAGCCCGTCGGCCACGCAGGCTACGGCGGAGTCGAAGCCAAAAGTCATGGCCGTGGCTTCAAGGTCGTTGTCGATGGTCTTGGGGACTCCGATGATGGGAAAGCCGGCTTCGAAGAGTTGGAGCCCGGTCGTGAGCGAGCCATCGCCACCGATGACGATGAGGCCTTCGATCGCGAGGTCGGCGAGGACCTTGCGGGATTTCTCAACGACATCGGGAGGCACCATCGTTTTCTGGCCATCGCCGATTTTGGCGACGAAATGGCCTTTGTTGGTGGTGCCAAGAATCGTGCCGCCCAGGGGCATGATGCCGCTGATTCGGTTGTGGTCGAGTTGGATAAAGTCGCCCGGGGGCAGGAGGCCTTCGAAGCCGTCTTTGAATCCGATCACTTCCCAGCCGAGTTTATCGGCGGCTTTCACGGCGCTGTAGATCACCGCATTTAAGCCGGGACAATCTCCGCCGCTTGTCAGGATGCCGATGCGTTTTTTCTGTGACATAAGATTGAAGGGTTGGGAGCGGGTTGGGAGCGGGTTGGGGCGAATTAGAGCTCGTTGCGTTTATCGATCGGGCGCCCGGCGGCGGCCCATTGTTCGTAAGCTCTCCAGCCTTGAGCGAGCAGGCCGCCGGCGATGCCGAAACGGTCGTTGGACCCGAGAATGACGATGATGAGCCGACGCGGGGTGACTTCCACTTGGCCCCCGCTGCCACTGCTTCGGGTCAGGGGCGGACGTTCGGCCGTCAGGATCAAACAACCGCCGGCGCGAGCGGTCTGACCTGTTTTCACCCCATCGATTTTCGTCTCGATCCCGCCGATATTGCGCAGGCCAAGCAACTCGTTGGTGTTGCGAATTTCATAAATGTAGGGTTGCCCGCCTCGGTAGAAGGTAATTTGTCGCTTGGGTTGGGAGACGTAGAAGAGGAATCCGCGGTGGTTAAGGGCGTAAACGGTGAGTCGCGCGAGATCTTCGGCGGTGGAGGTGCCGTATTTCTGTCCGCTATCCAACCCGTGGGCGTTAATAAAGCCGGTTCGGGTCATGTCGAGTTGTTTAGCGAGCGCATTCATTTGTTTAACAAAAGCGAGCTCGGCGTCGGCAGCCGTGGTGGTTTTGGCGAGGTTGGCTCCGACAAAGAGCGAGAGGGAATAGGCCGCTCGGTTGTCGGACTGCATGAGGGCGCAATAGAGGAGGTCGCGCAGGCTGACTTCATCGCCGGGGAGGAAGCCGATGGGGTTCGCGCCGCCGACTCGTTCGATTGTGGCGGGCAAAACCACGCGGCTGGCGAGGTCGGTGGAGGTGAGTTCGGCCCAGTCGAGCACTACCATCGCGGTGGCGACCTT
>CAZSPO010000012.1:0-9561 GCA_964608775.1 uncultured Chthoniobacterales bacterium
TGCAGGCCGGGCACCTCGCCTTTACCATCCGAATCACCCACCCGTGGCTCGGGGCGGTGGACCGTCTGCTGCGGTTGCCGGGGGTTTAGAGCGATTTAAGGCGATACGGTGCGGGAGGGTTGTAAGCATTCTCGGAATTGGTAGTCGTGCAAAATGGCGTGATCCTCTGTGAATGATTCGGGTGAGTCCCTGTTGAACGGAAGGGGCCATCGTGCGACATCGTATAGGCAGGTTAATTTTGCTGGCTTTTCAAAGAAATCGACCGCCTCTCTCTCCCATGCGCATCGCCGGTAAGACCGTTTCCAAGAAAGACCTGCCCCGAAAGGTATGTCCGGTTTGTTTGCGCCCTTTTGTTTGGCGTAAAAATTGGGCGAGTTGCTGGGAAAGTGTGATCTACTGCTCCGAACGCTGTCGGCAAAACCGGAATCTGACATGAGAGACAACTTGTGCGCATCTCGCAAAGGGTCAAAAGTCGAAAATAGTCAGGCCCCTTTGTGCGAAAGGGAGGAACACGGTAGCAGTGTGCCGTCGCGACATCGCTTTTCTACCTCCGCCCCCCGCTTGCGAAGCTCCGCCCTGACACCCTCCTCCCAGCTTTTTATGATGTAATGCCTAACATATTGTTACGCATGACTTTGCGATGGTATATCGTAGGAGAACGCCTTCGCCGCTTTTCCTCTACCCACACCCTGAAATATCCCAGGGTCAGGCCTCGGCAGGTCGCTTTCGGGTCGAAACTTTATCGGTCGCTCCCAAACTTTTTTTCCGTCCACCTCGCCCAGGGTTCACAATATCTAACTATCTCGCGTTCTGTCATTTGGCATGTGAGTTCCGCCGGGTTGAACCCCCGGTTGCCCGGCTTTATGGCAATCTTGATACAAATATTTTGTAGACGCACGACTTGCCACCCCCTATCCCCCGCTGTGCAGTCACTCTTTTTTATGTGCAATCCTACCTTGGCCGTTTTCTCGTCCCTCCTCTTGTTCGCCGCCGCCCCCGCCGGTGCCGAAGTGCTTGCTGAATGGCAATGGTCCGAAGTTAATAACAAATCAGAAATCCCCACCCTGGTGAACCCCGCGTTGCCTTCTCCCCCGGCTCTCTCGCGGGGTGGAGGGCTGGTCTTTTTCGCCGGAGGGGCGCAATGGATGGGATACGGCTTCCTTTCCGGCGGCTGGGATGAGCAGGAAGCTGCGGTGCATAGCTACGAAGAAGCGGTGGGGGCCGGCGATTTTTATAACATCAGCATGGAGTTCGGGGATACTCCCGTCCGGTTCGGCTCGATCCGCTTTTACTGGATGCGTCAGCAGGCCACGGATCCGGCCACTTACCAGTGGGCTTGGAGCCACGACGACTGGCAGACGACTCATCTGATCGGGGAGCCGGGGACCTTTGCCGGAAAAGGTTGGGATAATCAGGTGGAAATCGATCTTTCTACCATCGACGCCTTGCGCGGGATTTCCCATGCGACTGTGCAATTCCGGTTCGCTGTCTGGGGGCGATTGGATCCCGCCGACCGGGTAAATCGCGGTGGATTCACGAGTGCCTGGGTGGATGGCGCGCCTAAACATCCCTTTGGCCTCCGAATCTCGGGTGAATTGCTCCGCGAAAGCACCAGCGGCACGGTGATTCGCCTCGGCATGGGCCCGGCTCTTCTTCCGCTCCTGGCTGCGTCGACTGAGCGTTGAACGCACCGGCTCGCTCGATTGGCGCTGCCCTTTTTGCGCTCTTTCTCTCTTCTTCCTTCCCGCTCCCCGCCCGCCTCAGGCGTGCCGATTTTTTTGTCCCGCAAACCCTCATCTGAACTCGCCTGGTATGCCGCCCTTGCCTCGTCTCCTTCTCCCTGCCCACTCGCAACGGCCTCCGGGCCGGTCGCTGGCGCTCACTGCCGCTCTGGCTGTGGCCGCGATCGCCTTCCTCCTTGCCCAGGGCCTCTCCAGTGCCCCCCCCGTTCCCTCTCCCCCGGTGCCTTTGCCGGTGCAGGCCGACTTTGAATCGAGCGATGGCTTTCTCCCCGGCCCCTTCCAACCGCCAGCAGGGTGGTCGGTCACCGGTTCCGCTGAGGTGGTGATGGGCGCGGCTCCTTCGGGAAGTCAGTTGCTTCGGTTGTTGCCCGGTGAGGAAACGCCTGGGGTCGGGATCGAATTGGCTCCTCACGCTGAGGGCGGGGTGGTTTTTGTCGATTTCTATTTGAAACCTGCCGCCGCCCTGGAACCGGAGCTCCCGGTCTGGCTGGCAGATGGCACGGCTGCGGTGGTCGCCTTTGTGGCGGCTCCCGATGTGTGGGTGGCGGAACTTTTCGTGGTGGATGGCGATGGGAATGGGGGCGGCGAATGGTTGGCCACGGGGTTCACCCTGCCTTGCACGGCTGACCGAGTGGCGGTGGAATGGCTCCGGCTAACTTACCGGCTCGATTACGAAACCAATCGCTGGGATCTTTTCGCCAATGGCCAGTTGCTCTTGCCCGATCTCGGGTTTGTGAATCAGCCGCTGCCCACCCTGCGCCGGTTCGCGATCCAGGGCGACCGGGCGGTGGCGGTCGAGTGGGATGCCTTAACGATTGATGTTAGGAATCCGCTGTTTGCCGACACGAGTCGCGATGGGTTGGCGGATGATTGGCTCTTGGCGCACGGGCTCGACCCGAGCATTCCTCAGAGGGAGGGAGATGGGGATCACGATGGGCTTTCTACTTTGGTGGAAGCCTGGCTGGGCACTCATCCGGGGTTGGCCGATACCGATGGAGATGGCCGGGCGGATGGGGTCGAGTTTGCCCAGGGCACCGACCCGATTTCCCCCGATCCCGAGTCGCTGGCGGGTCTGCCGTTCGAAGAAGATTTCGAAACGTTGGCAGGCCTCTCGCTTGCGGGGCAGCGCGGGTGGCAGGTCGAGGGAGCCAAGTCGATCCGAGTGGAGTCCGCCGGGGAATCCTTGGCGGCCCTCCTTCCTCCTTCGCCGGAGGGAGTGGCGCTGGTGCAACCGCTCAATGGCGGGACGGCTCCGGAGGTGTGGACGGAGTTCCGGCTGCGGGCGGCTCCGATGGAGGCTTCCCAGCAGCGGCTGCCGAATCCTGAGCAGGGGGCGGTGGCGTTCTATTTCGACTCGGAAGGGGCGGTCTGGGTCTTTGATCGAAACGAAGCGGGATGGCGCACGTTTGGGAAAGTGCCGGAGCCCGAGGAGTGGAAACAGATCACGGTCTGGCAGGATTTCGTCGGGCAACGTTGGCGGCTCTGGATTGATGGTCGTCAGTTTGCGCACGACCTGCCGTTTGCGAATTTGGTGCCGTATTACCAAGAGTTCCGGGTGGGGCAGAGCGGAACGCGTCCGGCCTGGATTGATGCGATCCGGATTGGGGAAGTGGCTCCGGCGGCGATCGAATTGGATCGGGATTTGAACGGGCTGCCCGATGCGTGGGAATCCCTCTATTTTGGGATGATCGGCGTGGACCCTGCGGGCGATCCAGACGGGGACGGAGTCAGGAACGAAGGGGAATGGCAGGCGGGGACTCATCCGCTCGTCCCGTCCGATGCGGAGGGGGCCTTGGCTTTCCCGTTTGAGGAGGATTTCGGGCAGTTTGCCGAGGGGTTGTGGAACGATGCGGCATGGCAAACGAGCGGCCTGACGCAGATCACAGAGCATGCCGAGGCGTTGGGGGGCAAGGTGTTGGAACTGCAAGAGGGCGAAGCCCGCGTGCGGGTGGATGGTCGGGAGCGACCGGTTGTCTGGCTCGATCTGCGGCTTCGCCCGGCCCGAGTCGAGTCCGGTCTGCCTGCCATCGGCGATGGGTCGGCTGCCGCTTTCTTCTTTGATGCCGAGGGACGTTTACATGCGTTCGATGGAAGGGGGGGCCGATGGATGACCGTGCCCGGTAAGCCGCATCCCATGAATTTGCCGAGTTCCCTGGCTCCCGAGGGTTGGGTGCGGCTGAGTCTGCGCTTGGATTACGCCTCGCAGACTTGGTCGATTTGGATGGATGGCGTGCGGGCGGCGGAGGGACTTGGGTTTGCGTATCCACGAGATTTTTTCTCCGGATTTAGCTTGTCCAGCCACCAAGCTGGCAGCCTGGATTATCTGAAAATCGGGGAGATGCCGCCGCCGGGGCTGATGGAGCCCGAGGCCGATCAGGAGGCACCGGTGTTGGGCAACGGCCCGGCTCTTGTCTGGATGGGAGAGGGTCGGGTCCGGTTTCATTGGGAGGCGGCGACGGATAACATCGGAATCGAGGGATACCGGGTGCTTCGCGACGGGGAGTGGATCGGCGAGACCCCGTGGCTCCATTTCGAAACGGAGCTGGCGGCTGGGGAGTTCCATCGGTTCCAGATCCAAGCCTTTGATGAATGGGGTAATGTCTCGGCACCGAGCCCCGCTCTGGAATTGGAGGGGCCAACCGGGGCGATGTTGGTCGGCACCGGTTTGAAGGGGGCCTATTTCGCCGGGCGCAATTGGGAGGCCCCGGCAGAGGTGCGCCTCGATCCGCAGCTCGATTTCCGTTGGGCCAATGGGGTGACACCGATGGGGGGCCTGCCAGATGATGATTTCCAAGTGCGCTGGACGGGGCTGCTGGAGGCGGATTGGACCGGGACCCATCTGTTGGAGGTGAAAGCTGATGATGGCGTGCGGGTCTGGTTGGACGGCACTCTGGTCATCGATGATTGGGCGAATGGCAGCCGGACCCAGCAAGCGGGCGTCTGGTTGGAGTCGGGAAAAGCGGTGCCGCTGGTGATTGAATATTATGAGGCGAAATCGGCTGCCGAAATCCGCCTGCGCTTGGCGCGACCGGGGTCGCCGCTCCCGATTCTTATCCTCCCCGAGCAACTCTATCCGGCTCCCGCCATGCCCGGACTGTCGTCCGCTGCCGTCGGGTTGGTCGCCACGGGAATAGAAGGCAACCGGGTCGAACTAGCCTGGGCTCCCGGGGTGGAAGTGCCGGCGTTGGCTTGGCATATTTATCGCGATGGCCATTGGCTCGGACGCACCTGGAGCCGAGCCTGGCGGGATTGGGAGGTCGAGCCGTCAACGGCTTACACCTATGTCGTGCGCCCTGAAGGGTTCGACGGCGAGCTGGGGTCGGAGAGTGACCCGCTGTCCGTGGTGACGGCCCCCAATTCCCTGCCAGAACCGTGGCGGCATCGGGATGTTGGCGAATGCCAGACGGTGGGGCAAACGGCGTATGATTTCGTTGGGGAACGTTGGGCGATTTCGGGTTCTGGACGGGATTTGTTCTCCAAAGCGCCCAACCCGAAGGAGGACGGTTTCCATTTCGTTTACCAACCCTTAGTCGGGGACTTCGTGCTCAGCGCAAAGGTAGAAAGCTTTCAGGCCAATCATAGCTGGGCGAAAGCCGGCCTGATGGTGCGAGCCGATATGGCAGGGGAGAGCGAACATGTATCAGCAGTGATCACCTTTGACAATCGGTCGCAAATCCTCGCTCGGCTTGATCGACAAAGCTCCACTTACCGCCGAAACAAAGCCTTTCGCTCGGCCCCGTCCTATGTAAGGATCGAACGTCGTGGCAATCTCTTCACGACTTCTTTCTCCCCGGATGGCGTCCAATGGAAGGTGGAAGGAACGGTCGAATGCGCCATGCCCCTGGGCGTCCACGTCGGCATGATCATCAGCGCCCTCGACGACGAGTTGGCACACGCCCTCTTTAGTGACGTCTCGATTGAAGCTGACTCTGACGGCAATGGACTCCCCGATTGGTGGGAATTGCAGCACTTTAGCCAACTCGGCGTCGATCCCATCGCCGATCCCGACGGGGACGGCGCCACGAACCAAGCGGAAGCGCAAGCTGGCACCGACCCCCAAAATTACTTTCACCGACCCGGCAGCCAGGTTGCCCCCGTGTTGGTTTTCGAACCGGCCACCCCCGTCAGCATGACGGCTCTGACCACACTCCCCCTACGGGTTCGCGTGACCGACTCGCTCACCGGCCTTCCAATGGCTGGGCTCCCGCTGGTGGCCACGGTTCCGGAGGGCAACCTTCAACTTTCCACCGAACCAGGAGGCAGCCCCCCCAGCCAAACTCTCGAACTCATGACCAATGCGGGAGGCGAAATCCTCCTGCATCTGCACCAACTCTGGCCTGCCGCCGCCCAATCCCTCCTCCAAGTCAGTCATGGCCCGCTCGTTGCGCTCTTGCCTGTCAGCGACCTGCCGGACGACGATCAGCTGCCCGACGCGTGGGAGGTCGAACACTTCGGCACACTGGCCTACGGCGATGCCGACGACCCCGATGCGGATACCCTCAGCAACTTGGCTGAATACCAGGCAAACACCCATCCCGCACTCGCAGACACCGAGGGTGCTGGTGACGATGGCGGGGTTGGGGACGGCTTCGCTGACGACGATGGCGACGGAGCTACAAACAACAGCGAACAAGCGGCTGGTTTTGATCCCGAAAATGCGGCCTCACATCCTGACCGCCCGGCACGAAGAGCCATCATTGATCTCGGGACGCAAGCGACTCCTAATCACATCACAAATGATTTCATCGTCGTATTTTCGGACGGGACGTCGTGGGGGCATGGCGAGAGTATTGCAACCAATTACGCGCCCTCGAAAGACTTTCATCCGGCTGGATATTATCTGACAGCAGACGTCTTGGTCGACCTGCGAACAGGTCAATCCTTCGCTTTGGAGGTGACTGATGAAGAAATTCAAATCCTCGCGCCAGAACTCCATCTGGAAGAGATAACCCACAAAATCTTGCGGCCTCTTAGCGTGTCTCAAAATGGTAGCGTCTACGGCACGTTATTTTTCGTAGCTAATCAAAAGGGCGGTGCAGGGGGGCATACCGGTTATCATTCCGTTTGGATTGAGCCGAACGGCACAAAACAATTCGCCGAAGCCCACCCCATCGATTGGTACGGCGGAACTCATGCGCAGCTCTCGTCTACAGGCTTTGCGCTTGTGGCCCCGTACGATGAGGGCTACCTTGAGGGTGTTGTGCTGATCTCATCACCAGGAGAATCCGGAGCATTGCTGACACCAGGCCGCAAAATAGGTGACATCTCGGATAATGGCTGGGTCTATCATGGGGGTCGGGAAGATGCTTTGGAATTAGGTGCCATGGTTTGGGATGTGTCGAACAATGTAGAACGGCGGTTGGGCGTGGAATCTGTCGAGAGCCCGGGTCCAACAGTGAACAATCGCATTGTTACATATATAAACGGGGAAGGCGCATCTGAAGAACGGCATTCTCCAGAGGCATTGATTTCCAGCAGCTTACTGACTGGGGTGAACGACGTGAACGGCAACCCAGTTTTCGAGGATGGATTTCCTGTCTACAATCACTACCCGATAAACGACTTGCTGCAGGACAAGAGATATCAAGTCCATTCAACCTACTCAATTAACGACCATGGTGCCATCACTGCATTGATGTCGCTCACGGTGGATGATAATGGAAACGCAATTCCCCCAAATCAACAAACGCACACAGCCTGCATCTTAGTTCCCGTTGACATGGCAGTTGATGCGAATCGGGATGGAGTTATTAAGTTCGCGGGGAATTATAATGATTCCGCAGTGGCCGGGAAATCACAGGATAAGACCGAAGAAATTAAGCCGTTCCGGTTCTGGATCAACTCCGATAATGACGGCACCGGCGACGGAAACGAGGTGTTAAATTCATCCGCTGACAGTGCAGATAATGAAATCAAATCAACCC
The DNA here is from genome assembly GCA_964608775.1 of uncultured Chthoniobacterales bacterium. GTDB lineage: Bacteria > Verrucomicrobiota > Verrucomicrobiia > Chthoniobacterales > CAZSPO01 > CAZSPO01. The sequence continues at coordinate 7,667 of CAZSPO010000012.1, forward strand.
GTGATCTGGAGGACTTCACGCGGCTTCATCTGTACATCGGTGGCGTACAAGATGCAGTTGCCGATGGCACGTTTTCGATTGGTTTAGAATGGCGCAACACGAATGGAACGAGTCCCGCGATCAAAGTTTACCGTGCGGCGGAGCCAACCGGAGGAAATAAGTATCTTACCAACGAGAGCAACAGTTATGCGGCAATCCTTCAAACGGCTGCGCCATTCAAGACGGCATTGGGAACCGTAAGTAGCGGCGGTAGTTTCAAATTACCATCGGACTTTTTCCAATCAACTGGCTCTGGAATCCCTGCATTTAGTGAGGACGACCCTACCCGCTATCTCGTATTCGAGGGGGTAGGCGAAGGAAAGGGCCAACTCGTCATGACATTTTGGAAAGGCTCCACAAAGATCGGTGAAGGTGGCGGCGTGTGGCTTGATCTGGTAAATGTGCGGAAGATGTATGAGCGTGCCAAGGCGCGATCAAATCCAACGGACATCCCGAACCCGCAAGACTCGACCAGCACGCCTGCTGCGCCTTCGGTGGACTACGTGCTCGACCCTTGGAGCAACCAATGGGATTATCCGTCCGTCTCGTGGACCGAGGCGAAGGACTACATCGTTTTTGTGCATGGGTGGAACACGCCATACGAAGACGCCCGAGTCTTCTTCGCGGAATCAATGTTCAAGCGTCTGTGGCAGCGTGGTTATAAGGGTCGTTTTGCGGCCCTGTATTGGCCCACGCTTGTGGGCGTCACCACCTTCAACGAGAGTGAGTATCGAGCTTGGTTCTTGGGCGAAAGCCTCAAGCAATACATGGCTAGCTTACCAGGTGGATATTCGAAAAACCTTGTCGCCCACAGTATGGGCAATGTGTTGGGCGGATCAGCTCTAAGGAAGGGGATGGGTGTGAGAAATTACGCCATGATTGATGCAGCTGTTCCGGCAAGCTGCTACGACGACAGCAGCGACTTGCATCAATCCTTCGGCTCCAACAGCCCTGATCACGATACTGATTCGGCAACCCTGGCATTGGCAAACAAGAACAAGCTCGCCAGCGTTGGCAGTGCCAACATCATCAACTTCTATTTGGCGTCAGATGATGCCTTGGATGCTTGGAGGTTAAACCAAGAGATATTTAGACCTCAAAATCTTCTACAATATCGGTGAAAATTATCACGGCTATACCTACTACAATTGGAACGCATCGGGGCAAAAGCTCTTCCTGCGGTTCATAGTGAGCCCGACTCGATACTTAACGCAAATGGAGGAATCCTTGGGTTACGCTGCCAAGTCATCCACGCTGGCGGTCGGAGCCGAGGGATCAACTGGAGGGTCGGTGGCAGGTGGAGTCAATCTAGGCGGGGCAGGATACGAGGATGAACACAGTTCCTTCTGGCAATTTAATCTCCAGAAAATGAGGACTCGTTACGATACCCTCATGGATGAACTTGGAGTGCAGCGAAACGACCAATGAGCCCACGGAACCGGAATACCCTCATTACTTGCAGCATCGTCCTCCTGATCGTGCTGGCAATATGGCTTTTGTGGTCGAAGAAGGAAATGCCTAGGATAGCGGGGCAACCGCAGAACCCTGCGACAACCCCAACGCCCGCCGCCACGGGCACTCCAGCAGTAACTGCCGCCAACATCAATCCAGCAGCTACCCCAATCGTGACTCCCACCAAGGAGGAAATTAAGCAGCGACAAGAAGCTCAAATCAACATGGCTTACGCGACGCCAATTACCATTTACGGCAAGGTGGTCGATGAAGCTAGCAAACCTATTGAAGGTGCCACCGTTGAAATCGGCATCGCTGATAGGCCGTTCCAGACGGGCACAAAACATGTCGTAACCACTGACGGTGGCGGCTTGTTCTCTCTCAGCGGCGTTCGTGGCATTGCG
>CAZSPO010000012.1:9571-21307 GCA_964608775.1 uncultured Chthoniobacterales bacterium
TCGGTTCTTGGCGACACTGGCTTCGAGAAACAGTGTCAGCGCTTCCAAAAACGGATATTACTCCACCAACAAATCCACCGGTCAGCGAAATATGGTTGTTCCCGCCAAAAATGATCTTCCTCAGCCGACAAAAGAAAACCCCGTCGTTCTGATGCTTCGAAAGCAAGGCATGGCGGTGCCGTTGATCTTCATTAGCAGTCGGCAAATCGACGTGCCTGCAACTGGCCAAACCCTTGGCATTGATCTTGCCACCGGCCAAAAAGGCCAGGGCGGCTTGGAGGTGGCATCCTGGCTTGGTGACACCAATCAACGGCCTTTTAACTGGCGCTATCAGTTGAGTGTGCCTGGTGGCGGTCTCATCGAACGGAAGGGCCAGTTCGATTTTGAAGCTCCTGCCGATGGGTATCAACCCACGGCGGAAATCGATATGCCAACTACGGCTCAAAGGTGGACCAGTCGCGGCGAGAGGCAATATTTTGCGAAACTCCCTGACGGCAGGTATGCGCGATTTTCGATCCGGTTTTATCCGGGCCAGAGAAACTTCGTAGTGCTAGAAGGCTACGTCAATCCTACGGCTGGAAGCCGTAATCTAGAGCCCGATCCCGAACAAATAGTACAGTAAATGTGCTCCCACTCAAAACTCGGTATCGGTATTTGGGGGTTTTGCATCATGGTGGTTATTGGTGCGACCACATGGGCAGTGGCCACGCTAACGCCGGTTCAGGAAGGGCCGGGAGCACTGACTGCGCTCGCGAATGTCCCGAACTACATCGTGTTGGGCTTCTGCTTTTTAACAGCCGTCGCGTGCGTGATATTTAGGCCGCGCTCGGGGTGTCGTCGGCAATAATCAGGGCGCGTGAATGACCAGGTATTACGGCCCGAGCTAGGTGCGATTCGGGAAGGTGTCGTAGGCGTCGGTGAAGGATAAAAATCCTCCCAGCCGCGCAGAGGATCGTCTTCTCGTTGTTCAAATCGCCTACGATTGAATAGTCTTGGCTGAAACTGCGGCAGCATCAGAACCCCATCGGGTGGCCGCGGTTCCATTCGTCGCGGCGATGGGACCGGGAGGACAATCAATCCACGCCCCGTCCTTGCATCGTGGCGCGTCGTCCTCGTCGCAAGCTCCTGCGGGCGACGCGCCACCATGCTGCGTCCCCCCGAAGTGAGCCGCTCCATGTTCCGGTGCAGTGGCTCCTCACATCGAGCGGGGATTGGTTGGAACCCCGCAGGAAGGGGAAATGCTCCGGCTATCGCCTTCGCAGGGAAGTCAAATGGCGGGAGAAAGGCAGAAGGGGTCACCCATTGGGACATAGGTCAGCGCAAGAATTATGGGGTTTGTGTCTTGATTTGACCAAATATGGGCGATAGAATTTGTTCAGATGGTAAAATCCCACAATGCAAGCGCTGACCCCTTGTACTTTTTTACCTCCGAATGACCAGCACCGAGTTGAAGGAGGCGCACAGGAAGCTCCACCCCCGCGAAATGGCGGCTCGCCAGACGTAACCGCATTGCGTCAGAATCCCCGCATGCGCTATCGGCTCTTTCTCAGCGAAAAGGTCCGCGAGCAGTTGATGGCCTTTGAAAAACCAGTGCGCCGAAATATCGGCTATCGGCTGGCACTGATGCGCGATGACCTCCAGGGCGACGTGAAGAAACTCGAAGCCAAAGGCAACCGCTACCGGCTGCGCGTCGGCTCACACCGGGTGCTTTTTACACTGGAAGGCGACTCCATCGCCGTCTATGCTGTAAAAGATAGAAAGGAAGCGTATGACTAATGACGCCACAACCGAGCACCCCGAACCGATCACTTTGGAAAAAGTGTACCGAGAGTTGCAGACATTGCGTGATCGAGTGGAAGACCTCGAAGACCTTTACGACTTGGAAGAAGCCATCGCGGAGAACGCTGGAAAACCCTTGTTCCCTTGGGAAGAAGCCAAGAAGGACCTCATGCTTGATTGACTTTCTCCTAGAGCGCGAGGAAGTTTATCAGCTCCGCCGTCAATCTCGTGGGCCGTCGCATCACCCGCACCGATTATCCCGACGGCACCTTCACAACTTCCGATTACCTCGGCACCGGCCCCGCCTGGCGCACGGTCGATGAACGCGGCCACGCCACGGAAACCGAATTTGACGGAGCCGGTCGCCTCATTCTCCAACGTCTCCCCGCCGTGCCCGTCGCTGGCGGTCCCCGGCAACATCCCGTCACCACCACCGAATACGACCCCGAGGGCAACATTATCGCCACCACCGATCCCCTGGGCCGTCGCACCCGATTCGCTTACGACTCGCGCAACCGCAAAACCGACGAGTGGCTCCCAGAAGTCGTCGAACATGCCTCCGGCCTCCTGATCGAGCCCCACCTCGAGTTCGAATACGACGCCGTCGGCAACCTCTTCCGCACCAGCTCCCCCGGAGGCAATGTCACCTTCACCCTCTACGACAACGCTCGGCGTCCCGTGAAAGTCATCGGAGCCGATCCCGGAGCCTGGGATGGTCTCGCCAAAATTGAGGGCGCGGCGGTCTTCTACAACTACGCCCCCGGCGAAGATCCCCGTCCCGTCACCCTCACCACCTACGATCCAAACGGCAATGTGCTCACCGTCACCGACCCGAACGGCCACACCACCACCAACGTTTACGACACACGCAATCGCCTCACCCAAACCACCGATGGAGCCGGGATCGTGGTGAAGAATACCTACGACGGTCGTGGCAACCGACTCAAAGTGATCGATGGCCGCAACCTCACCACCCAATTCAAATACGACGGCCTCAACCGACTCACCCACACCATCGACCCCGCCGGGCGCAGCGTAATCTTCACCTACAACAAGGTCCACAAAACCGCCCGCACCGACGAGGCAGGCCGCGTCACCCAGTATGCCTACGACGCCCGCGACCGCCTGCTCGCCGTCACTTACCCCGCCCATCCCGAGGAAAATCGCCAATACCAATACGACCCCGCCGGCAACCTCCTCGCCGTCACCGAACCCAATCGCCCCGGCCCCGAAGCCAACGTCGCTTACACCTACGACCTCCTCAACCGGCAGCTCACCGAAACCAGCCACGGCCAAACCCATCAATACACCTACGACCTAGTCGGTAACCGGCTCACCGCCCAATACGGCGGCACCAACCGGCTGATCACCAGCACCTACGACGCCCACCACCGCTTGCAAACCCTCAGCGAAAACGGGCGGGTCACCCAATACGGATACAACATCGAAGGTCAAGCCGTCTTCCGCCAATTGCCCAACGGCCAAACCGTGGCGACCACCTACGACGGGTTGGGGCGGCGAAAGGAGATTGCAGGGCCCGGCTATCAGATGGAATATGCCCACGACAAAAGCGGCAACGTGCTGGTGATGACCGAAACCTATTCCAACGGCCTGAGCGACCGGATCGTGACCTTAAATTACGACCCCGCCTACCGGCTCGTGCAGGAAGTCGAGCTGCAGACCAGCGGCAGCACGACGACGGACTATGGCTACGACGCCAGTCATAATCGGGTCACCAAAACGGTCAATGGCGCAGTGACTACCACCGTTTACAACACGCTCAACCAACCCACGAGCAGCAGCGTCGACGGCGTGACGACCGTTTACACCCATGATTTGCACGGCAACCGGACCAGCCGTCAACGGGGCGATTGGTTGGATACCTATACCTACGACCGGGAAAACCGGTTGGTGCGCGTGCTCAAAACCGACGGGATCGAAGAGGTCGAAGGCCAACCCGTCATCACGCTCAGCGAACATCAATACACCTACGATTACCGGACCCGGCGAATCGGGCGGGAAGAAGCCGGAGAGAGCCACCAAGTGATCTTCAGCGGCGGCACGAGCGTAACGGAATACGAGGCAGGCAGCAGCGAAGCGGCAGTGGAATACGTGCGAGGCAGCGACTGGGGCGGCGGAGTAGGCGGCATCCTCTACAGCCTGCGGGCGGGCACCCCCTCCTTCGCGCATTACAACAACCGAGGCGACGTCGTGGCGCGGACAAACGAAACCGGCACCACCACCTACGCAGCGGCCTATGAAGCCTTCAGCACCCGCCCGCAAGAGGTGGGAGAGACCCAAGACCGACAAAAGGGCAACACAAAAGAGGAAGACCCGACCGGCCTATTAAACGAAGGCTTCCGCTACCGCTGCCTAGAAACCGGCACCTTCATCACCCGCGACCCCCTGGGCTTCGTCGACGGCCCGAATTTATATGCCTATGTGCGGCAGAATCCGTGGACCATGTTTGATCCACTGGGGTTGAGGGAAGTTACGCAAGAAGAAAATAAATTACTCGAAGAATTTGAGAGCATCCTTTCATCGCATGCAGTTGAAAAAACGGGAGGGCAAGTCGTTGCCATTAGTCAGGAAAATATTGAGAAGGGTCAACGGGCGCTGTCGCAAGCAAATAATGAGATTAAGTCTATGATTCAAAGCGTGCCATCAGGTGAAAAGGATCCTGACTCAATAGCTGTTGTGAAGGGAGCCATAAGTAGGTTGATAAATCCTCCTGACAACGCCTATAACGAATCAAAATCAGAATGTAGCCGATTTGTTAGGGCTTGTCTAGGCGATGCAGGAGCAAAGTTTACCAACTTGCCTAATGCTGGCGCACTTCTGAATGCAAGCGAAACTGACTTCAAAAAGTCTTATGGAGTAAATTTGCCTGTTCGCAATGAATCTAGTGAGCGTCAACCCGGAGACGTTATTTCTGGTGGTGATCCTAACTCCCAGGAAGCTAATTCCTCCCACACTGGAATTTATGTGGGAGGCGGCCTCTACATCAGCCAATCACCACAAGTAACAGCGGTGGGGGCCGAAGCTGCGACATCGGAAGCATCCGAAATAAAAGTGAGATCTGTGAGCGGGCTAGAGAGAAGGGAGAAGGGAGAAGGTTTCTTATAGGGATACCAATTCAATTAAAAAATGAAAATCTTTATAGTGGCTACAATGCTATTTTTGGTGAAAATATGTGCATGTGTTGGGGGGGTGATTGAAATTCGAAGCCGAAACTACCTTGGTGATGGAGAAGTTTTGCGGGTTCAATTGATAGGCGGCGGAAAGGTTGAGCTAGAAGACACCCAATACACTGTTGGTGAAGTGATTGATAAGCTAATCCCCCTTGTCGGATCGGGCAAGAGCTTTGCATCAGTGATTGTTGTGGCGCCCAAAGGTGTAAATAAATTGGGCTCCGAACTACTTGAGTGGTGCGAAGCAGCTAATGCCAGAAAGCTTGAGTATATGGTTTTTATTTATGGCGACAAGAGCGAAATGCTGACTGAGTCCCAAGTCATCAATAGTGCGATAAGTAAGGATGAATCTGCAGATCCCCCGATTGAAATCTTTATCCCACACCTTCTTTTAAATTCGCCAGAAGGGTTTGGCGCTGTATTGGATTTACTGAAGCATCTCAATAGTGAGAGTGGACCTAGATTTGGCTATTTCATATATATAAAAGATTAGAGAAAGGCGGCGTTGAAACGGGGATCTGCTTGTCGGGAGACCACTGCAACCAACTTATGCAACCGGGCGGCCGGCACGCGTTCCAACACATGCAGCCCGTCGCGCGAGGCCCGGCGGAGGAGTCCGCGTTCACTGAGCTGCGACACGGCCTTCGTGGCGGTGGCGAGACTCACCTGCTGTTCCCTGGCGATTTCCCGCATCGTGCGGTAGCGGTCGCCGGGTTGAAAATGGGTGGTGATATCGCTTTCGAGGGCTTGAACGAGCTGCGCGAGGACTTTCTTGGGCATGAGGAAAATGGATCGGAAGCACGATCACAGACCGCGACACAAAAGGCAATCGCTGTTCTAGTTCTTTGTGCTACATACTATTGGATGCGAGACAGTGTTTGCTCCGTCATGTTGGGGGGGCTATGAACGAGCATTGCGCTGTGCCGCCTCTCATGAACCTGCCTTTTCCCCTTCCACTCCTGTTTGGAATCCTCCTGATCACGGGGTCGGTTTCCGCAGCAGACTATAACACGGAGGTCCGTCCCCTTCTGGAGCGATATTGTTTTCAATGCCATGGGGCAGACCAACAGAAGGCCGGAATGAATTTCGAGGCGTTCGAAACGGAAGCCGCTTTTCAACAGGACGGAGGACTGCTGGAGGAGATGCACTTTGTGGTTTCCGAGATGGAAATGCCACCGGAAGCAGAGGATCTATTGCCGACGCCGGAAGAGCGAAATCGCTTGTTGCAATGGCTGGAGACGACCCTGTCGGAAATGGAGGCAGCGGCTCCAAATGATCCGGGGTTGGTTGTGATGCCCCGGTTGAACCATCGGGAATATGCCAGGGTCGTGCGTGATCTGACGGGGCAGTCGGTGGATGTGAGTTCGTTCCTGGTGCAGGACAGCAGTGCCGGGGAGGGCTTCCTCAATGTGGGCCAGGCCCAAACCATGACGACCGGCCAATTCGAAGGATATTTCGCAGCGGCAAAAAAGGTGGGGGAACATCTTTTTGCAACACCCGAAACCGGAGTGTTTTGGAACATTGGACCCAAGGAAAAGGTGGGCACAGAAGAGGAATTGCAGGAGGCGGTGATCTTGGCTTTCAAGGAATGGGTGGATCGGACGGTGAGGCCGATTTACTTCGCGCACTTTGAGAATTTGAAGCAGCAGACCGGCATGCGGTTGGGCGCTTATCTGGAGGCGCTTTGGCGTTACAAATATCGGGTTCAACTGGGCATGCCGGATGCGACATTCGAATCAGTGGCCGCAGACTTCACGCCACCTCTCTTCGCGGGAGTGATTGAGCGGTGGTGGCATTTGTTACATTGGCAGGAAACGCCCTTTGCAAACATGCGCCGGCAGGTGGAGCAGAGCGGCTATTTGGAACAGGTGGCAAAAGAATGGATGGCCTTGCCCGCGCCCGGCCCAGGCGTAGAGGAGGTGGTGCGTGCCAAAGTGCAGGACTTGGATGAATGGCATCAGTTCGTAAACTGGGACTGGTTGCGCAAACACGAGTATTCCAAAATCGAAATCGCTTATCCGATGAATTCGACGGAGCGGGCGAAGGAAAAGAATGAAACAGGGGAGGGGATTCAGCCGTTTCGCATTGATCTCAGTAAACCGAAGGACGGTGTGTTCTATTTGATGGTAGGCGATGCATGGGACGGTAATGAAGGCGACTTTGTGATTTGGGAAGCGGGCGAGGTGGAGTTCGCCGATGGCACCAAACAACCCTGGCAGGCGGTCTTTCCCTCGCCGACCGATCCCACTGGAAACTCCGTGCCATGGGGCAGCCATCCCCTGGGAACCGCACTGCCAGAGGGCTCCATCGGCGTGCAAGCGCCCTCGGTCATCCGGATGGAACTACCCGAGACGTTGCGTGGCAAAGCGACTTTGCTGACGATGCGTTTGGTCCTCGATCCTACGCACGGGATGGAGGCGAGCGTGACCAATGCGGTCGATGACGTCGTGCCGAAGTTTCATGAGCATATGTTCTCTCAACGCAAAATTCTGGGCAGCAAAATGGGGAGCGATCGCGAGACGAGCAAACAGGCAACGGCCGCCTCGCGTGCCGGCTGGTTCTTTGCGCAATCCTCGGCGGTCTTTTTCAAAGGCATCGCCACCACATCCCATACCAGCTTGGAGGCTGGAAGATTAAGAGGGGAGGCGGTGGATGCGCTGGACGGGCAGACATTCTATTGGGCGGATCAGGAGGTGCGGCATGCCATCAATCCGAACGCTCCCGATACGGCGGTCATGATTTCTCCTTACCCGTTCTTTCACTTGGCACTGAAGGATTTCGTGCCGTTTTTCAACAAGACCGAGCGGGCGGAATTCGAGAATTGGAAACAATTAATCACGGTCGTGGTGCAGGACACGCAGCGCCCATCGGATCTGATCGCGGAGCGGCAGGCAGCGCGGCAACAGTTGTGGCACTTGGTCGAGTCAGCCTGGCGGCAACCGGTGAGTCAGGAATTACTAGAAGAGCTTCTTGGTTTCTACGATGCAACGCGCGAGGAGGGGGCAAGTTATACACATGCGATGCGCCAGGCGCTGCTGCCGGTTCTGGCGAGCCCGCAATTCTTGTATCGTTACATTCCGGAGCAGGGGACTGAACTTGCCCGCGTGGACGGTGAATCGCAGGCGGTAAGGCTGGCGTTTCTGCTTTGGGGTTCGCTACCCGATGAGGAATTATTGAAGCTCGGCCGGGATGGTCGTTTGGACGATCCGACCGTCTTGGAATCGCAGGTAACGCGTCTGCTTCAGCATGAACGGGGGCGCGGGTTTTCCGAGGAGTTCGCAGGTTTCTGGCTGCATTTTGCTGATTTCATGGATAACGCGAGCCCCGATCCGGAGCGGTTCGACATGTTCCGACCAAGTTTGAAAACGGCGATGAACGAGGAGGCCGTGTTATTTTTTCAAGACCTTTTCCGGGAGGACCGTCCCATTACCGATGTGTTATTCGCAGATTACACCTTTCTGAATGAAGAATTGGCGAAGCATTATGAGATCGGGAATGTGCACGGGCCGGAGATGCGAAAAGTAGCGGTGTCCAATGGACAACGGGGTGGGATATTGGGAATGGGGAGTTTTCTAACAAAATACTCGGCCCCCCTCCGGACGAGCCCGGTGCGGCGTGGTGCCTGGGTCTATGAATCCGTGCTGGGCATTCACCTCCCGCCGCCCCCGCCAAATATCCCGATGCTCTCGGATGACGAGAAAGATGAATCTGGCATGACCGTGCGGCAACAACTGGAAGAACATCGCAAGAACCCGGCCTGTTTCAGTTGTCACGACCGAATCGACCCGCCGGGCATCGCGCTGGAGCGTTTTGATCCCATCGGACGATGGCGCAGCACGCTGACAGATGGGGCGCCCGTGGACGATCAGGGGTTGATTGTGTCGAGCGGTCGGGTGATTGACGGCCTCGACGGGTTGCGCGGCTTTTTAAAAGAGAATGAAGATAAATTCATGCGGCAATTTTGCAAAAAATTGGCGGGGTATTTCCTTGGGCGGGCGGTGTTGGTCACCGACAATCCGCTGTTGGAAGAAATGGAGGCTGCACTTCAGGCCTCTGGCAACCGCCCCCGCGCCGCCATTCTCACCGTGTTGCACAGCCGGCAATTTCAGTATCGCCGGGAGCAGATGGAAACGGAGACGGCAGCGGCCGACGCCACTGCGCCCTCCGAATCTTTGGCGCTTGAAAGTGCCGACGCGAACTCAAACAAAGGAACCATTCGATGAAACCACTCTATTCTCACAAAACCAGTCGCCGCACGATATTGCGCGGGTTGGGAGCCAGCCTCACATTGCCCTTTTTACCCAGCCTGGGATATTCGCAAGCCTGGGCACAAGCCCTCGCCAGTGAGGTGCCTCCGAGACGGTTTGCGGCGCTTCTTTTTGGGAATGGGATCAACGTCCATCATTGGTGGCAGAAGACCGATGCCGGAGGGAAGGTGACAGAGTTGGGACCGACCTTGCGTCCGCTAACGCCATATCTCGATCAGTGTCTTTTCCTGAATAACCTGCATTTGTTCGATGAAGTGTCGGGGATTCATTTTCCTTATTTCACCAATTTTTTAGTGGGCAAAGAAGTGCAACGCGGGCCGGTCCCACGTCTCCAACAGTCGTTGGATCATTACATGGCGAGGGCAGTGGGGGCGGCTACACCGGTGCCGTGCCTGACATTGGGGATTGAACCGCCGGGGTTCGGAGTGACATGCGGCACGCCCGCGATTGCGTATGGGACCATTTCGTGGAGTTCTTCCACCACCCCGGTGGCACCGGAGATTTATCCGCGCCAGGCGTTTGACCGGTTGTTCGACACCAGTGGATTGGTGAAGGACAAGAGCGTGCTCGATTACGTCTTGAAGCAGGCCAATGAAGTGCGCGGCAGGCTGGTGGCGCATGACCGGGAAAAGTTGGAGGAATATATGACTTCCATCCGGGAGATCGAGAAGCGGATCGAGGTGGCCACAGCGGAGGAACGCCTGGAGGGTTGGCGGCCCTCGCTTTCGGAACCGAACATGGCGGCACCAGAACCGGGGAAACCACAGAATGTGCCGGAGCACATGCGGCTGATGCTGGACATACTAGTGTTGGCGCTCCAGATGGACAAAACACGGGTGGCGACCCTTTTGTTTCAACGCGACACCAGCGCCATGCAGTTCAACTTCTTGGAAGGCGTGTCCAACACCCCGCTGCACCAGTTGTCGCACCACCGCAGTCAAGCCGATGAATTGGCGCAATACCAAAAGACCAACGAATTCCATGTCAACCAGCTCGCCTACGTCATGGGCAAGATGGCGGTGATCGAGGAAGGGAATGGAACAACCCTGCTGGACAACACAGCGATGTTATTTGGCAGCAGCATGGGCGATGGTGATATTCATGACGGCGACCATCTGCAGTTGCTACTGGCGGGCGGGCGTTCGATGGGAATTGCGGGTGGCCGCTCCCTCTTTTACGACAAGTTGGAAGACCGGCGTCTTTGTAACCTCCATCTCGACATCGCCCAACGCATGGGGGTGACGGAGCGTGACGAAAAAGGGGTGATCCAGCCCCTCACGGCATTCAGTAACAGCCACTACCCGCTCCCAGGGATTTCCATGTAGACTTCGACTCCATCAATGGTGCTTTTTTTTGGGTGGAAATGTGAAATCCGATTAATGTGAATATCACGATTGCTTTGTGATATTAAAGGCAGCCTGCGGGGTGGCGCACCAGTTTAAACAGCAGTACAAAGAGTAAGGGGTCAAACGTGAATGGCACTAAGTTAAGCGGGAGTTAGGCAGTTTGGATGGGCGGTTGCGATGCGGGAGATTATCTGTCTGATGCCGGGGTTCTGTCATGAGTTTGTAGTTTTTTGGCCGTCGTTTTTTGGCCCTCGGCTCGCTGCGATCGGGTCTTTCGACGACTGGATCGGAGGCCATCAACTCCAGCATTTCGTCAATGAGCTGTTGTTGTTTCTTCGGAGATTTCCTCGCGGCATGGATGGCCTGGGCGAAGTGCCTCACCGTATCCAGTGCCCCCTTGAAACTCATACGTCCCAGCGAGACCCGGTGCAGATGCGCGCTGCGTTGCATCAGAGCCCGCACCATGTTGTAGGCAATGATGTGGACAAGCAGTTCCTTTTCGATCATGGCGGGGCTTTTGCATCTGAGCACATCCAAGCCAAGGGACACCTTGAGTTGGTGGAAATGAAGTTCGACGTTCCACCGTTTGGCATACAACTCGCGGATCGCATCGGCGGGATAAGCTTCCGGGTCCAAGAGGGTCGTCGCCAGGATCACTGTTTTGGTTCGGAACCCCGGCGTTTTCACATTCAAACGGATGAGACGAACAGTGAATGTTTCAGGCAAAACCTCGTATTGCTCTTGCGTGAATCCCGCCGGGATCTTGACCGGTTTGCTCCAACTCACCAAGCGATCATCATCCCCCAAAATCTTCCCCTTTCGTGCGTCAAACGATCGGGCCTGGTGAAGTCGGAATACCGAATCCACCCCTTTTCGCGAGAGGCTGTGCATGGTGGCAAAAGAACAGAAAGCGCGGTCGCCTAAGACGACATCTCCGTGGTGAAGGCGTGACCACATTTCCTGGAACATCCGGGTTTCATGCCCATAATAATCAGCGGTGACGTGATCCATCAAAGCGCCGCTTGCCAGTGAAAACAGACCCAGAAGTTTCATGTGCGGAAACCCCACCCCGGGCGTCTGGGAACGGGGTTGGGGCCATGCCTGCTGGTTCTCGGGGGTATCGGGCATGGACAACCCGGTTCCGTCCACAAT